>CALMLK010000332.1 GCA_937868035.1 uncultured Alphaproteobacteria bacterium | reverse complement strand
CTATGCGGTCGATGTCACCGGCTTCTCGGTTCAGGACGAGATGGCGAATGACCTTACGCGGGCTGTCTCCGATGCCGTCGATGCCAGACTTGGCGCGGCACGTGCGGCGGGCCGAGGTTTCTCCACGGCCATGAACGGCACGGTCTTACATGCCGTTGCCGACGTTCCCGCCGGACCCGGCAACAGCCTCTGGCTCTCGGGCCTCGGTTCGGTGCGCGATCAGGAGGGTGACAGTGACACCGGATCGTTCAACTCCCTGCTCGGCGGTTTCGTGGTGGGTGGCGATGCCCTGATCTCGACAGATACCAGGGCCGGTCTCTTTGCGGGCGCGTCCTTCGCCGATCTCGACACCGAGGGCGATGGTCAGGACCTCGAGAGCAAAAGCGCATTTGCCGGTGCCTATCTCAGCCATGACATGGGCCAGAGCTTCGTCAATGCAGCACTCACCGCAGGTTGGAGCGGCTTTGACAGCGAGCGCCACATCACCAACAACCAGCTGCCCGGCGGCATGGAAACGGCAAGCGCAGACTATGACGGCTTCCTGCTCAGCCCCTCGCTCACCCTCGGTCACAGCATGATCATGGAGGGCGGCACCCTCACCCCCAGCGTCCGGGTGCGCTATGCGGGCCTGTTCCTCGAAGGCTATGACGAGAGCGGCTCCACCGCCAATCTCTCGGTGGACGGGCGCAACATCAACGTCTTCGATTCCCGGGCGGAACTGGCCTATGCGTTCAACCCTCACGAGACGGAATCCGGCGTCCTGTCGCCCACCCTTCGCGTGGGTGTCGATGGAACGATGACCACGGGCGGCGATGTCTCTGCCACGCTTCTGGCCCAGAGCCTGAACTTCGATGCAGCGGGCAGTGATACGTTGCGCGGCTTTGCGGGCTTTGACGCCACCTATGCCATGGCCAACGGCGGCAGCCTCAAGCTCAGCAGCGAAGCGGGTTACGACACTCGTCAAGCCTTCACCGCACAGGCCACCGCCAGCCTCGTCTGGGACTTCTGAGACCGTCTGAAGGGCGCGCCTCCAAGATGGGGTGGAGCTGCCAAACTGCCTACCTTCAGCGCATCCAAACGCCAGACCTTCAGTGCCTAGCCCGGCGATCGTGCCCAGTCCGAGAACTCGTCACTTGGTGACATGGTGGTGACACGGCAAAATGGACGGCTGCCCAACAAGCGCCACGTGAGCTTATCTATTTGAAAGTGTTAGGGAAAATGGTGGGCGATACTGGACTCGAACCAGTGACCCCTGCGATGTGAACACAGTGCTCTACCAACTGAGCTAATCGCCCGTGATCCTTTTGGGGTGGGCACGCTATAAGCGGGGGTGCGGGGCAAAGTCAATGCCGGGAAACGGGCTTTCGGCGCTTGCATCCAAAGGGGCCTATAGGCCGTAATTGGAATATGCGGATTTTCCTCTCGGCCCTCGGGTTTCTGGCCGTGGTTCTGGGCCTTCTCTATCATTTCGCCGCGCTACGGGTGTTCAGCCTGCTGGTGCCGAAGGATGCCGGCGTGGCGAACGTGCAAACTGCCGTCGCCTATGGCTCCGATCCGCGCCACCGGCTCGACCTCTACACGCCAGCGGGGCAGGGGCCGTTTCCCGTGCTGCTGTTCGTCTATGGCGGCTCGTGGGATTCGGGCCATCGGCAGGACTACGGCTTCGTGGGCCACGCCTTCGCCGCGCGGGGATTTCTCACCGCCATCGCCGACTACCGCCTGGTGCCCGATGCACATTATCCCGATTTCGTCGATGATGCGGCGCGCGCTGTGGCCTGGCTGGCGGCGGAATCGGGCCGCTTCGGCGGTGACCCCTCACGCCTCTGTGTCGCCGGGCATTCGGCGGGGGCCTACACGGCAGTGCAGGCCGTGCTGCGCAATGGCCTCCGCCACAAGGTGAAGGCCATGGCGTCGCTGGCGGGGCCGTTTGATTTCCTGCCCTTGGATTCGCCCAAGACCATCGCGGCATTTGGTGCTGTTTCAAATCTCGAGGAAACGCAGCCCGTGTCCGCCGACCTTGCGGATGCACCGCCGCTGCTGCTGCTCCATGGCCGCGATGACACCACCGTGGGCCTGCACAACAGCTGGAACATGAAGGCGGCCTATGATCGCGCCGGCCGCACGTCCGCGTTGAAGATCTACGATGGCATGGGCCACGTCGGCATCCTGCTGGCGCTGGCGAAGCCCTTGCGTGGCCGTGGCCCGGTTCTGGATGACGCCGCCGCCTTCCTTCACAAATACTGCTGAAGAACCCCCCACGCCTCATCGAAGTGACTGATGACATGGGTGGGGTTGAAGTCCGTGACCGGTGCGGCGGTGTAGCCGAAGGTGACGGCGATCACCGGCACTCCGGCATTCTGCCCGGTGCGGATATCGGTTTCGCTGTCACCCACCATGATGGAGCGGGCAGGGTCTCGCCCCAGCCGCTTGCACGCCTCGAAATAGGGGCGCGGATCGGGCTTCGCGACGCCAATCGTGTCCGGCCCCACCACGGCGCCGAAATAGCCATCCATGCCCAGCGCCTTGAGCAGCCGGTGTGAAAGGTCCTCCAGCTTGTTGGTGCAGACAGCCATGCCCATGCCGTGAGCATTGCAGCGGTCGAGGAAGGGGAGAAGCCCCGGAAACGGCTTGCTGTGGGCGGCGATGTTGGAGGCGTAGTAGATCACGAACTCCTGGTAGAGCGTCTCGATGGCGCGGGGATCAACGGGATCACCCGTCGCCTCGCAGCCCCGGGCGATGAGGGCGCGCGCCCCGTGGCCCACGAAGGCCCGCACCTCATCCAGCGAGATCGAACGCCGTTTCAGCGTGGAAAGCACATGGTTGGTCGCCGCGTGCAGGTCGGGCGCGGTGTCCACCAGCGTGCCGTCCAGATCGAAAACCAATGTATCAACTGGCATTGCCAACTCCGCCTTCTGGCCCGTTTGTTCTGGCCTGCCGCCCATGCTATGCCCCCGCCCGAGAACGCTTTCCCGCTTCAGGAGAATTTCATGGACATCGCAAAAACGCAGGCGCTTCGCGACTTATTGAAAGACAAGTCGCTGCTCAAGGACAAATGCTACATCAACGGCGCCTGGGTTGGCGGGGCGGCCTCCATCGACGTCACCAACCCGGTGGATGAGCGCGTGATCGGTTCCGTGCCGAAGCTCGGCAGCAAGGAAACCCGCGAGGCCATCGAAGGCGCGGAAAAGGCCCAGAAGCTGTGGTCGAAGAAGACCGCCAAGGAGCGTGCCGGCATCCTGCGCAAATGGTTCAACCTGATGATGGAGAACCAGGAGGACCTCGCCCAGATCCTCACCGCGGAGCAGGGCAAGCCGCTGACGGAATCGCGCGGTGAAATCGCCTACGGCGCCAGCTTCATCGAATGGTTCGCCGAAGAGGCCCGCCGCGTCTATGGCGAGACCGTGCCCGTGCCGTTCCCAACGAGCCGCGCTGTCGTCATCAAGCAGGCCGTGGGCGTCATCGCCTGCATCACGCCGTGGAACTTCCCCAACGCCATGATCACCCGCAAGGCCGGTGCCGCATTGGCCGCAGGCTGCGCGATGGTCTGCAAGCCGGCAGCGGAAACGCCGCTCTCGGCCTTGGCCATGGCGGAACTGGGCGAACGCGCCGGGCTTCCGGCTGGCGTCTTCTCGGTCATCACCGGCTCCGCCCGCGAGATCGGCGCCGAAATGACCTCCAACCCGATTGTCCGTGGACTGACGTTTACCGGATCGACCGAAATCGGCCGCGTGCTGATGGAACAGTGCGCCCCCACCATCAAGAAGCTGGGCCTGGAGCTGGGCGGCAATGCGCCCTTCATCGTGTTTGACGATGCCGACCTTGATGCCGCCGTCGCTGGCGCCATGGCCTCCAAGTACCGCAACAACGGCCAGACCTGCGTCTGCGCCAACCGGCTCTATGTGCAGGAAGGCGTCTACGAAGCCTTCGCCGAGAAGCTCTCCGCCGCCGTGAAGAAGCTCAAGGTGGGCAATGGTGCCGCGGAGGGCGTGACCACGGGCCCGCTCATCAATCCCGCCGCCGTCAAGAAGGTGGAGGAGCACATCGCCGACGCCGTGGCCAAGGGCGGCAAGATCGCCACCGGCGGCAAGCGCCTGAGCGGAAACTTCTTCGAACCAACGATCATCACCGGCGTCACCAAGGACATGGCCGTGGCCCGCGAGGAGACCTTCGGGCCTGTCGCGCCGCTCTTCACGTTCAAGACGGAAGAGGAAGTGATCGAGGCCGCCAACGCCACTGAGTTCGGCCTCGCCTGCTATTTCTACAGCCGCGACATCGGCCGCATCTGGCGCGTCGGCGAAGCGCTGGAATACGGCATGATCGGCATCAACGAGGGCATCATCTCGACCTCGGAAGTGCCGTTCGGCGGTGTGAAGCAGTCCGGCATCGGCCGCGAAGGTTCGCAGCACGGCATGGAAGAATATCTCGAAGTGAAATACATGCTGATGGGTGGCCTGGGCAAATGAGTGCGAAGAAAGTGGCAAGCGCCGACGAACAGAAGAAGGCCGCGGCGCTGGAAGCCCTGAAACTTGTGAAGTCCGGCATGAACCTCGGCCTCGGCACGGGGTCCACGGCCAATCATTTCATCCGTGGCCTGGGCGAGCAGGTGAAGCAGGGACTTGAGGTGAAAGGCGTACCCACCTCGAAGGCGACGGCCGATCTCGCCAAGGAACTCGGCATTCCCCTGACCACGCTGGGCGAACATCCCTTCCTCGATCTCTGCATCGATGGTGCGGATGAATTCGATCCGGAACTCCGCCTCATCAAGGGCGGCGGCGGTGCCTTGCTGATCGAGAAGATCGTGGCGACGTCTGCCAAGGACGTGGTCATCATCACCGACGAGAGCAAGCGCGTGAAGGTGCTGGGCCAGTTCCCGCTGCCCATCGAAGTCGTCAACATGGGGATCAAGGCCACCGCCTGGAAGATCGAGCGCGTGTTCCGCATGCTCGGCATGAACCCGAAGATGACATTGCGCGCGCGTGACGGGCAGATGTTCCGCACCGACATGGGCAACGCCATCATCGATGCGGCCTGCGGCGAGATCAAGGAACCCGAGCGTCTTGAAGTGATGTTGAACAACATTCCCGGTGTTGTGAACAACGGCCTCTTCAATGGCATCGCCTCCCGTGTCATCATGGCGACGGCAAGCGGAACCGAGGAAATCAAGGCCAAGTGAGCGCCTACGACTACGACCTCTTTGTGATCGGCGCAGGCTCGGGCGGTGTCCGGGCCGGCCGCATCGCGGCACGGCATGGCGCCAGGGTTGCGGTCGCGGAGGAATACCGCGTGGGCGGCACCTGCGTCATCCGCGGCTGCGTGCCCAAGAAGCTCTTCGTCTACGCCTCGAAATTCGCCGAGGAGTTTGAAGACGCGGTCGGCTTCGGCTGGACCACGGAGAAAGTGTCCTTCGACTGGTCCACGCTGGTGGAAAACAAGGACAAGGAAATCGACCGCCTGAACAAGGCCTATATCCGCAACCTCGAATCCTCCGGCGCGGAACTGATCCAGGAGCGCGCCACCATCACCGGCCCTCATGAGGTGCAACTGGCGTCTGGCCGCAAGGTGAGTGCCAGATACATCCTCGTCGCCACCGGCGCCTCACCCTTCGTGCCGCAACACCTGCCGGGACGCGAACTCGCCATCACGTCGAACGAGGCCTTTCATCTCGAGCGCTTGCCCCGCCGCATGGTGATCGTGGGTGGTGGCTATATCGCGGTGGAATTTGCCGGCATCTTCAATGGTCTCGGAGTCGAAACGGTTCTTCTCTATCGCGGCGAGCAGATCCTGCGCGGCTTCGATGACGACTTGCGCAACCATCTCGCCGCCGAAATGAAGAAGAAGGGGATCGACATCCGCACCAACGTGGATGTGCATGAACTCGCCCGCTCCGGAGACGGCGTGCGCGTGACACTAACCGACGGCACGGCCTTTGGCGCTGGCCAGGTGATGTTCGCGACAGGCCGCATCCCCAACACCTTCGACCTCGGTCTCGAAAGCGTGGGGCTGCATGGCACACCCCATGGCGCCATCGACGTCGATGCCCATTCGAAGACGAAAGTGGATTCAATCTACGCGGTGGGTGATGTGACCAACCGCGTCAATCTCACCCCGGTGGCGATCCGCGAGGGCCATGCCTTCGCCGACACGGTGTTCGGCAACAAGCCGGCCTCGGTCAATCACTCCCTGATCCCGACGGCGGTGTTCTCACAACCGGAACTGGGAACGGTGGGCCTCACCGAGGCGCAGGCCCGTGCGGGCCATGAGAAGGTTGTCATCTACAAGTCCAGCTTCCGGCCCATGAAGCATACGCTGTCCGGACGCGAGGAACGCATGCTGATGAAACTCGTCGTCGACGGCGAAACCGACCGCGTGCTCGGCTGTCACATCGCAGGTCCGGACGCTGGCGAAATGGCGCAGCTCCTCGGCATCGCCATCACCTGCGGCGCCACCAAAGCGCAGTTCGACGCCACCATGGCCGTGCACCCCACAGCCGCAGAAGAACTCGTGACCATGCGAGAGCCCTGGAAGGCGTAACGGACCGGCCTAGCCAAAGTGTGATCTGGCGAGCATCTTCACGTCTGCAAGGAAAAGACGGGCCTGCGCTTCGCAAGCGGCCAGGCCCTGTTGCATGTCGAGGACAATGCAGGTGCCGCCAAGGGCATGCAGCACGTGTCCAAACTCCTGCAGGCGCTGCTGGAAACGGGTCACGTCGCGCACCACGGCCTCTTCCTGCAGTGCGCCGTCTCCGGCAGTGCGGGCTTTGAGATTGGCGAGGATGTTGTCAGGGGAATTCTGAAGATACATCACGAAGCGCTGGTCCAGAAACGCCCGGGCCATGGCGGGCTCCTGCACGGCGAGGTCCAACACTTCACCGCAAAAGTGCTGCAGTACATGTTCATCCGAGAGGAGAAGCAGTTCCGGGCTTTCCGCCCGCACCATATGGTCGCGCCACGCCCGGTGAACGGATGTTTCCGATGCGCGGGCGATCACCTCCGGCGGCGCGCCTTGCGCCGCGAGCCATCGCGCCTTGCCGTCGATCAGGCGGGGATAGGGCGGGGGCAGGGGCACCTCAAGGCGTGCCGCATCGATGACGAGAGACTGGAGGTCCTTCCACCCGTCCTCCGGCTCGCCCGCGAGCAGCGCCGCCGCCAGCGTGCTCTTGCCCACCCCGTTTGCGCCCACCATTTCGACGAGCGGCATCGGCCGGTTCAGCCCGTCAGGATTTCGTAATGGGCTTCCGTGGTCACGCCGTTGTTGATGGGCAGCATGTCCTGCGGACAGGCTGAGTAGGCAATGATGGCATCCATTTCTGCCTTGAACACCACGCTGTCGCCGGGCTTGCACAGGCAGTTGCCCCATTCCAGCGCGCCATCCTGCCGCCAGGGAATGTTCATGAACAGGTTGAGGGAATCCGGCGTGTAGGGAATGGTGATGCCCAGGGCCGCCAGGCCCGCATGCAGGTTGTCCCGGCAATTGTCGTGGTAGTGGGTGCAGCCGAGGAGGCCGTAGCGTTCGTTGTCGCAAGGGGCGATCAGCGTATCGTGCCGCCCGGGCGAATTGTCCTCCGTCAGGGTGAGGATGGGGCGGCGGCGGTTGGTGATCATCTTGTCGCCCGCCACGGGGAACAGCCGGGACCAGAAGGCGCGGCAATGCTCCATGCCCAGGTATTCCCGGAAATCATTGGCATTGAAGGCCCAGAAATCGACCACATGGTTGCCGTGGGTATTGATGACGCGGACGGACTGGCCCTTTTCGAGGCGGTGGGCCTTTCCGGCCCGGGCGGGGATGGTGTGGCGGGACATGGGTTCTCCTTCCGGCCCAGCATGCCAAAAGCCGGAGGCGGGGTCCAATCCAACAGTACTTTATTCATTGCACCAAAGCAGTTACAAGCCCGCCACCATGACCGACCAGCCCAAGAAATCCGATCCCAAATCCGATCCGAAGACCGACCGCTACCGCGATACCGTCTTCCTGCCCGCAACCGATTTTCACATGCGTGCCGGATTGCCAGAGAAGGAGCCGCAGCTCCTGAAGCGCTGGGCCGGCATGGATTTGTTCCGCCGCATGCGCGAGCAGGGCAAGGGGCGCGAGAAATTCGTGCTGCACGATGGCCCGCCCTATGCCAACGGCAACATCCACATCGGCCACGCTCTCAACAAGATCCTCAAGGACATGGTCACGCGTTCGGCCCAGATGGCGGGCTATGACTCCCACTATGTTCCGGGCTGGGATTGCCACGGCCTTCCCATCGAATGGAAGATCGAGGAGCAGTACCGCGCCAAGGGCAAGAACAAGGACGCGGTTCCCGTGAACGAGTTTCGCCGCGAATGCCGCGAGTTCGCGCAAGGCTGGATTGGCGTGCAGCGCGCCGAATTCAAGCGCCTCGGCGTGGAAGGCAACTGGGACAACCCCTACACCACCATGAACTTCCGCTCGGAAGCGGTGATTGCCCGTGAGTTGATGAAGTTCGCCGAAACGGGCCAGCTCTACCGCGGCTCGAAGCCGGTGATGTGGTCCGTGGTCGAGAAGACCGCGCTCGCCGAAGCCGAAGTCGAATATCAGGACTACACCAGCGACGCGATCACCGTGAAGTTCCCGGTGCGCAGCCACGACAAGGCGCACACGGGCTCGGTGCTGCAACGCCTGTATGATCTCGTCACGCTTGTGGCGGGCGAAAGCCACCCCGGCCAGACGGTGGACAAGGCGGAGTTCACCGCCGACCAGTCCCTTGACGATGCCAGCGTGGTGATCTGGACCACCACGCCCTGGACCATCCCCGGCAACCGCGCCATCAGCTATTCGCAGCGCATCGAGTACAGCCTCGTGAAGGTGACGGACGCACCGGAGGGCAACTGGCTGGCCGCGGGCGACAAGCTCATCATCGCCACCAAGCTGATCGAAGCCGTGATGAAGGCCGCGAAGGTGACAGGCTGGCGCGACCTGCGCGTCGTCGAGGCCAAGGAAATTGCAGCCATCGTCTGCGACCATCCCCTCAAGGCCATGGGCTATGATTACGCCATTCCCCTGCTGGATGGCGACCACGTGACTGACGATGCCGGCACGGGCTTCGTCCACACGGCACCCAGCCACGGTGCCGACGACTACAATATCTGGATTCACCACCAGCGCGAACTGGCCGAGACATATGGCCACGACTTCACGCTGATCCCGACACCTGTCGATGCCGACGGATATTACACCAAGGATGCGCCGGGCTTCGAAGGCAAGCGCGTCATCACCGACAAGGGCGAGAAGGGCGATGCCAACGAAGCGGTCATCGCGGCCCTGCGCGCGGCCGGCAAGCTGGTGGCGCGTGAACGGCTGAAGCACCAGTATCCGCATTCCTGGCGTTCCAAGAAGCCGATCATCTTCCGCAACACGCCGCAGTGGTTCATCTCCATGGGCGATGGCCAGCCCAACTCGCTCCGTGAAAAGGCGCTGGCCGCCATCGAGCAGACGCAGTTCTTTCCGCCTGCAGGCCAGAACCGCCTGCGCGGCATGATCAGCGAACGGCCCGACTGGGTGATCTCGCGCCAGCGCGCCTGGGGCGTTCCCATCGCCGTGTTCGTGAACAAGGCAACGGGTGAAATTCTGAATGATTCCAAAGTGAACCAACGGGTTTATGACTCGTTCTGTGAAGAGGGCGCCGACGCCTGGTTCGCCGATGGCGCGGCGACGCGCTTCCTCGCGCCCGAATACAATTCGCAGGATTACGAACAGGTGCGCGACATCCTCGATGTCTGGTTCGACTCCGGCTGCACCCATGCCTTCACGCTGGAGGGCAACCCGGAACTGAAGTGGCCGGCTGATATTTATCTCGAAGGCTCGGACCAGCATCGCGGCTGGTTCCATTCCTCGTTGCTGGAAAGCTGCGGCACCCGCGGCCGCGCGCCCTATGACCAGGTGCTCACCCACGGCTTCATCATGGCCGAGGACGGCCGCAAGATGTCGAAGTCTCTAGGCAACGTGGTGGCCCCGCAGGACGTGATCAAGAATTCGGGCGCGGACATCCTCCGCCTCTGGGTGGCGTCTTCGGACTATTCCGACGACATGCGCATCGGACCCGAGATCATCAAGTCCAACGTCGAAGCCTACCGCAAGCTCCGCAACACCTTCCGCTACATGCTGGGCGCACTCGATGGTCTCAAGGACTGGGAGCAGGTCTACTGCAAGGACATGCCGGAGCTTGAGCGCTATGTGCTGCACAAGCTGTGGGAACTGGATGGCATCGTCCGTGCCGCCTACAAGGTCTACGACTACAAGCGCATCTTCGCGGCACTCACGCAGTTCATGAATGCCGATCTCTCGGCCTTCTACTTCGACATCCGCAAGGACGCGCTTTATTGCGATCCCTGGTCCAGTGCCAAGCGCAAGTCCTGCCGCTCGGTCATCGACCAGTTGTTCCATTGCCTCACCACCTGGTGGGCGCCCATCCTCGTCTTCACCATGGAAGAGGTCTGGCTCTCCCGCTTTGGCGGCGAGGGTTCCTCCGTTCACCTCATGCCTTTCGCCAAGGCGCCGGATGAATGGCGCGACGATGCGCTGGCCGCCAAGTGGGAAAAGATCCGCGACGTGCGCAGCGTGGTGACCGGCGCGCTTGAAATCGAACGCGCCAACAAGTCGATCGGCTCCTCACTCGAAGCCGCACCCAGGGTCTATGTGGCGCGCGATGCGGGCGAGGTCGAGGCATTGATGGCCAATGATTTTGCCGAGGTCTGCATCACCTCCGCCATCGAAGTCATCGCGGGCGCTGCACCGGCGGGAGCCTTTGCCCTCGACAACGTCAAGGGCGTGGGCGTCGTCTTCGCCAAGGCGGAGGGTCCGAAGTGTGCGCGCTCGTGGAAAATCTCGAAGGCGATCGGCACCGACAAGGACTTCCCCGACATCACCCCGCGCGATGCCGAGGCCGTCCGTGAATGGCAGACGCGCTTCGGCAAGACGGTATGACGGCGCGGCTGTGGGGACCTCTGTCGCGGCTCGGGCTGATGCTGGCGGTGTGGGTGTTTGCACTCGACCAGTTGAGCAAGGCCTGGGTCCTGCGCGTCATCAATCTGGATGAGCGGCCACCCATTCAGCTCACCCCGTTTGCCGACCTGCTCATGGCCTGGAACAAGGGCGTGTCCTATGGCCTCCTCACCACCCATGCCCAGTTCATCCTCGTGATGATGAGCCTGCTCATCACCGTGGTGCTGTGGATCTGGCTGGCGCGGGCCACGCATCCGCTGGCGGCGGCGGCGCTGGGTCTGATCATCGGCGGCGCCCTCGGCAATGCCCTGGACCGGGTGCTCTATGGGGCCGTGGCGGATTTCGTTCACCTCCATTGGGGAACCTGGAGCTGGTACATCTTCAACGTGGCCGATATCGCCATCGTTGCCGGGGTGGTTTTGCTCGTCTATGATGGCTTTTTCCCACGCCAGAACAGCACGTCATAGGGCCATGGTTTTGCCGGAATCCCGCAGCAGGTTGCCAGTATGTTGAATGTCCGCGTCGTGAATTTGTGCCTCCTTGCTGCCAGCCTCTTTTTGGCAGGATGTTCGACGTCCGGCCTCCTGAACCGTGGCCGGGGACCGCAGGCCACCAGTGTTCCCGCCGGCAACAACCTCACCATGCCGCCGGACTTGCAGCTTCCGGCACCGGGAAGCGGCACCCAAGTGGCCTACCAGCCGTCCGCGCCTGCCGCCGCCCCGGGTGGGGACGCGGATGTCTACGGTGCCCCCTCGGCGCTGCCCCGCCGTGGCATCGGCAACACCCAATGCCCCAATGGCACCAAG
>CALMLK010000331.1 GCA_937868035.1 uncultured Alphaproteobacteria bacterium | reverse complement strand
CCGCCGCCCACGTCGAGGAAGTTGGCGGGTTCGGCGCCATAGAGCTTGATGATGTCCATGGTGGCCATGGCAAGACCGGCACCGTTCACCATGCAGCCGATGGAACCATCCAGCGCCACATACGAAAGGTCGTACTTGGAGGCTTCGATTTCCTTCGGATCCTCTTCCGTCAGGTCGCGCAGTTCGACGATCTCGGGATGACGGTAGAGCGCGTTGGAATCGAAGTTCACCTTGGCATCAAGGCAGACAAGGTTGCCGTCGGGGGTGACGACGAGCGGATTGATTTCCAGAAGGCTCATGTCCTTCTCGACAAAGGCCGTATAGAGGCCCGCCGCCATCTTGGCCAACTGCTTGCCCTGGGCTGCATCGAGCTTCAGCGCCTTGGCCATGCGCCGCGCGTGGTGCGGCATCAGACCCGTGGCGGGATCGACATGCACCGTCGTGATCTTTTCCGGCGTGTCATGCGCCACTTCCTCGATGTTCATGCCGCCTTCGGTGGAGACGATGAAGGCCACCTGCGAGGTGGCGCGGTCGACGAGGATCGAGAGGTAGAGCTCCTTGGCGATGGCCGTGCCTTCCTCGATGTAGAGGCGCTGCACCAGCTTGCCCGCGGGACCCGTCTGGTGCGTGACCAGCGTCATGCCCAGCATGCGCTCGGCTTCCTTGCGCACGTCATCGACCGACTTCACCACCTTCACGCCGCCACCCTTGCCGCGGCCACCGGCATGAATCTGCGCCTTGACGACCCAGACCGGACCGGGCTGGCCTTGAGCAGCCTTCACCGCCTCATCGACCGTGAAGGCAGGCGTACCCTTGCCCGTCGGCACGCCGAACTGGCGCAGGAGTTCCTTGGCTTGGTATTCGTGGATATTCATCTGGTGTCCTCGTTCCCGCGAATTGCGCATCCTGCGAGGCTGCCTTTGGCAGCACCTCAGGATGAGGGAGTTAAGTGGTCCTCATGCTGAGGTGCATTACAGAGCAATGCCTCGAAGCATTCTTCACGCCAGCTCCGGCGCCAGGGCCTTGGCGGCGTCCATCAGGCCGTGAACGGCGGAGACGGACTTCTGGAAGCCGGCCTTCTCTTCATCCATGAGCGCCACTTCGACGATCCGTTCCACGCCCTTCTCGCCGATGACCACGGGCACGCCCACATAGGTGCCCTTCACGCCATACTGTCCATCGAGATAGGCCGCGCACGGCACCACGCGCTTGTAATCCTTGAGGTAGCTTTCAGCCATCGCAATGGCCGAGGACGCGGGTGCGTAATAGGCGGAACCCGTTTTGAGCAGGTTCACGACTTCCGCACCGCCATCGCGCGTGCGCTGCACGATCTTGGCGATCTTCTCTTCGGTGCTCCAGCCCATCTTGATGAGATCCGGCACCGGAATGCCGGCAACGGTGGAATAGCGAACGAGCGGCACCATGGTGTCGCCATGGCCGCCCAGCACAAAGGCGGTCACGTCCTTCACCGAGACGTGGAATTCCTCCGCGAGGAAGTGACGGAAACGGGCGGAATCGAGCACGCCCGCCATGCCGATCACCTTGTGCTTCGGCAGGCCGGAAAACTTCTGCAGTGCCCAGACCATCACGTCGAGCGGGTTGGTGATGCAGATCACGAAGGCATCTGGCGCATGTGCCTTGATGCCCTCACCCACCGCCTTCATGACCTTGAGGTTGATGCCGACGAGATCATCGCGGCTCATGCCGGGCTTGCGCGGCACGCCGGCTGTCACGATGCACACATCGGCACCGGCAATCGCCTCGTAGCCGTTGGTGCCGGAGAGCTTGGCATCGAAGCCTTCCACCGGGCCGGACTGCGAAAGGTCCAGCGCCTTGCCCTGCGGCAGGCCCTCGGCAATGTCGAAGATCACGATGTCGCCCAGTTCGCGGAGCGCGGCGAGATGCGCCAGCGTCCCCCCAATCATGCCACCACCGATCAATGCGATTTTCTTGCGCGCCATGGAAACCCCTCTCCGCCGCCCATTCGCGGCATATTCAGGGCCTGCCCCGCAAAAGTTGGAGACTTTTGCGATCGGGGCAAGCCCCATTTCAGTGAAATGGCGCGGGTCCCGATTGCCCGTTGCAAGCAATGGGCAGGACGCGCGCCTGCGAAATCGGCAACTCTGTAGTCCCCTTAGGCCCGAGGGGCAAGGGCCGGAAATCCGACTTTGGGCGGGGCCGCCGCAAAAGGCACCTCAGGTTTCAACCGGCGTGACGCCCCACCACGATGCCGCCTGCATTTCCTTGAGGCGCGACACCGTGCGCCGGCTTTCAAAGGCATGCTGGTTCTTGGGGAACAGGTCTTCGGGCGCTGCATCGGCCAGCGCGACGAGGCGCGTACGGGCGTCGTAGAAAGTGTCGATCATCAGGATGAAGCGCTTCGTCTCGTTGCGCTGCTGGGCCTTGAGGCGGGGAATGCCTGAGACGAAGACGGTGCGATAGGCCTTGGATATTGCAAGATAATCAGGAGGCCCCAGGGCCGCTCCGCAGAGTTCCGCGAAGGTGAAGGCGGCGCAGGAGTGGGCGGCTTTCGGCACCGTCAGCGTGCGGCCGAGAACCTCCAGCGTTTCTGCATCTCCCGGCGCGCCATCGGTGAGGTCTTTCCACAATGCGTTGAAGGCGACGCGGTTCTCCGCTGTCGCGGGATGCAGAAACGTGTCCCGCGCCCGCACCCGGCCCAGCCGGTAGTCCGTGACGGAATCGAGCGAGATCACATCGAGCGTGTCTCGCAGTTTCGCAATGAAAGGCAGGAAGAGCTGGCGGTTGAGGCCATCCCGGTACAATCCCTCGGGCGGCAGGTTGGAGGTCGTCACCAGCACCACACCCCGCGCCAGCAGCGCCTCGTAAAGGCGGCCGATGATCATCGCGTCGGCAATGTCGACGATCTGCATTTCATCCAGGCACAGCAATTTTGCGCTCAGCGCCCACTCATCGGCGATGCGGTTGATCACATCCTCGCCGCCCAGCCGCTGCCGCTGGGCGTGCACGTCCTGCATGAAGGTGTGGAAGTGGATGCGCCGCTTGGGCCAGCCCTGCACGCTGTCGCAGAACAGGTCCATCAGCATGGTCTTGCCGCGTCCCACCTCGCCGTGGATGTAGAGGCCGCGCGGTGCGGGAAGGCTGGCCTTGCCGAACAGCTTGCCAAGCAAGGTGGGCTTCTGGGGCGGCAGGCGATTCAATTGGGCGCCGAGCGCCGAAAGCTTCTCCACCACGGCGGCCTGCGCCGCATCGGGCTTGAGCGTGCCGTCTTTCAGTCTTTCGCGATAGTGCCGTGCCAGCGCCATGGGGAACCCGCGCTAACCCCTCAGGCCCCTGATTTCAAGAGGCTGGCGTAGTTCATGAAATACTTGAAGAGCGTCATGTAGGCCGCTGTCATTGCCATATATGCGAAGATCGTGATGATGATCTGCAGACGGCTCAGCGGCACGAGGCCTGCATCGATGCGGCGGTCGCGGATGTTGGCAAGGATGGCAATGCCGCCGAACATCACCAGCACGAACTGCTGCATGAGAAGGCCGATGCCGCCGATGAGCAGCCCGATCGCCATGAGGCCGAAGCGCGCCGCCGGACCCATGAGCCGTGTCAGCACCGACCGCAGGGCAACGCCGCCATCCAGCGGTTCCACCGGCAGCAGGTTGAAGATGTTGAGCCCCACCACGATCAGCCCGAACAGTGCCACATAGGGATTGGGCACATCGCCCAGCATGGCAGGCACGAGACAGAGCAGCGCCAGCAAGGTGGAGAAACCCGGCCCCATGAGAGCCGCAAACACCGCCTGCCCCTGGCTGTCGAACGGAAGGCGCGGCAGGGCAATGGCTCCGAGGAAGGGCAGGAACACCATGCGCCCCCACGGCTGTCCCATCAGCCGGTAGGCGAAGAGATGGCCGAACTCATGCACGAACAATGCGAAGACCAGCATCACCGCGGCTTTCCAGCCCAGCAGCACGCCGAAGGCGACCAGCGAGACAAGACCGGTGACAAGTGCCACCAGGGCCGAGATCCAGAAGTAGGGGCGCTCATTCGGCTTGCCCGTTTCGGCAAGGCCCTTGAGCCGGAAGATGCCACCCCACAAATCCGCGCGCGCCAGCATCTGCGCCAGCAGGGGCCGCGGGCCCCACTGATAGGTCATGGACAGGCGTGTGCCGCCCTCTTCCTCTTCAATCTCGTAAATCTGCGCCAGCAATTCGTTGCTGGTGCCGTGGCCCTCAAGTCCCTCGCGGCGCAGCACCAGCTTGCGCGGCGCCACGCGCTCGTCGATCGAGAACAGGGCCTGCGATGATTTCTGCACGCCGGTCGAAAGCGTTGTCGTGTAGGTCTTGCGGTAGGTGCGCGTGCCCGCATCGACGAGCACCGCTTTCACCTGGGTTGATCCCCAGTTGTCGGTCTTGCCATCGGTGAGGTCGACGATTTCGAAGACACGTGCCGGCGGCGCCTTGATGAAGAGGTTGGCCTTCGGCGTCACGCGGTGGCGAAATCCCAGCAATGCCAGCAACAGCAACGTGAAGGGAATTTCCGGGCCGACCGATGTGAGGAGCGAAAACATGGAGCGCGGACGCTAATGGCTGAGGCGTTAAGGATTCAAGAAGGGAGGAGCGTAGAGGCACCCTCACCCGGGCGCTTCAGTCACGCATGGCCTTGCCGCCTGAAATGAAAAAGGCCAACCCGGAGGCTGGCCTGAGACATTTGCACGGGCAAGAACGCCTTACAGCACAGCCTGCAGCGCCTTCAGGTGATCAAGCGCCTCGGCTGCCTTGGCACGGGCGGCGTCGGTCTTGGCGTCGGCGACGTCTTCTTCCGCATCCTTGATCTGGCGGGCAATCGCCGCACCATCGAGGTCGGCGTAGGGGATTGCCGTTTCGGCCAGCAGCGTGAGTCCCTGGGCATTCACTTCGGCGAAGCCGCCGCGCACGAAGATCTTGTCCGTGCCGGTGTCCTTCTGGATCGTCACCACGCCGGGCTTCAGCGTGGAGAGCACGGGCGCATGTCCCGGGAGGATGGTCATTTCACCTTCCGCGCCCGGAATCTGCACGGACACCACGTCTCCTGAGAACAGGAGACGGGCGGGAGAGACGAGTTCGAAATGCAGTGCCATGGTCTTTTCCTTGATCCATGCCCCGGGGCGCGCTTGCGCTCGCACCTCGGCATGAGGGACTCTTGTATTCCTCACCCCAAGGGACCCGGCGCAGGGCACCGGGCCGCGAAGGGTGTGCCATCATCAGGCCGCGTCAGCGGCGAGCTTCTTGGCCTTGGCGATGGCTTCGTCGATGGTGCCGACCATGTAGAAGGCCGGTTCCGGCAGGTGGTCGTAGTCGCCGTTGGCGATGCCCTTGAAGGCCTTGATCGTTTCGGCAAGCGGCACCTGCACGCCGGGCGAACCGGTGAACACCTGGGCCACGTCGAAGGGCTGCGACATGAAGCGCTCGATCTTGCGGGCGCGCGCCACCGAGAGCTTGTCCTCTTCCGAGAGCTCGTCCATGCCGAGAATGGCGATGATGTCCTGGAGCGCCTTGTAGCGCTGCAGGATCGACTGCACCTGGCGGGCCACCGCGTAGTGCTCTTCACCCACAACGGCGGGCGTCAGCATGCGCGAGGTCGAGTCGAGCGGGTCGACGGCGGGGTAGATGCCCTTTTCGGCGATGGCGCGCGACAACACCGTCGTGGCGTCCAAGTGGGCGAACGAGGTGGCAGGCGCCGGGTCGGTCAAGTCGTCGGCGGGCACGTAAATCGCCTGCACCGAGGTGATCGAACCCTTGGTGGTGGTGGTGATGCGTTCCTGCAGCGCGCCCATGTCGGTCGCCAGCGTCGGCTGGTAACCCACGGCCGAAGGAATACGGCCGAGGAGAGCCGACACTTCGGAACCGGCCTGCGTGAAGCGGAAGATGTTGTCGACGAAGAAGAGCACATCCTGGCCCTGGTCGCGGAAGTGCTCGGCAACCGTGAGACCCGTGAGGGCGACGCGGGCGCGCGCGCCCGGCGGCTCGTTCATCTGCCCGTACACGAGGGCCGCCTTCGAGCCGGCCGCCGAACCGTTGACGGGCTTCTTGTTCACGCCCGATTCG
>CALMLK010000330.1 GCA_937868035.1 uncultured Alphaproteobacteria bacterium | reverse complement strand
CTTGCCTTCATGATCATGTCGTGCAGCACCACGGCGAAGGGTTCGTTGCCGACGAGTTGACGCGCGCACCAGACGGCGTGGCCAAGGCCCAATGGTTCCGGCTGGCGGGTGAAACTCGTTTCGCCAGCGCCCGGAAGGTCCAGTTCCAGCAGATCGAGTTCCGCCGACTTGCCGCGCCTGCGGAGCGTCGACTCCAATTCGTATTGCTTGTCGAAATGATCCTCGATCACGGCCTTGTTCCGGCCGGTGACGAAGATGAAGTGCTCAATGCCCGCCTCGCGTGCCTCATCGACCACAACCTGGATCAACGGACGGTCCACAACCGTCAGCATCTCCTTGGGCATGGCCTTTGTGGCGGGAAGGAAGCGCGTTCCGAGACCTGCGACAGGGAACACGGCTTTGCGGATGGGCTTTGGCATTCAGATACTCTTAACTGTGAAATGGGCTGACGCAACGCTTCTTAACTTCTGGCGTTGAAGATTGGCTTAAATTCGACGCCACATCGAAGCAATGGGGATCATCATGGCAGTACTCGTCACAGGCGGAGCAGGTTATATCGGGAGCCACATGGTGCTGGCACTCACCGATGCCGGTGAAGAAACCGTGGTGCTCGACAACCTCTCGACGGGTTTTGCCTGGGCCGTCTCGCCGCAGGCGAAGCTGGTGCGCGGCGACATCGGCGATGAAGAACTCGTCATGACACTGGTGAAGACACACAAGATCGATGCCATCGTGCATTTCGCGGGTTCCATCGTGGTTCCGGAGTCGGTCAGCGATCCGCTCGGTTACTATCTCAACAACACGGTGAAATCGCGCGCCCTCATGCACGCCGCGGTAAAGGCGCACGTCAAGAATTTCATCTTCTCGTCGACGGCGGCGGTTTACGGCAACCCGAAGAACCTGCCCGTTTTCGAAACAGACGAGCCCGCGCCGATCTCGCCCTATGGCACTTCCAAGCTCATGACGGAGATGATGCTGCGCGACAGTCACATCGCCTATGGGCTGAACTATATTGCGCTGCGCTACTTCAACGTGGCGGGGGCGGACCCCAAGGGCCGCACGGGTCAATCAACGCCGCGCGCCACGCATCTCATCAAGGTCGCCTGCCAGACGGCGCTGGGACAGCGTCCGGGCATGGACGTGTTCGGCACGGATTATGACACGCCGGATGGCACCTGCATTCGCGACTACATTCACGTGAGCGACCTGATCGCGGCGCACATGGATGCGCTCTCTCATCTGCGCCGGGGCGGCGACTCCGGCATCTTCAATTGCGGCTACGGCAAGGGCTATTCCGTGCTGGATGTCATCGGCGCTGTTGAACGGGCCAATGGCGCGCCGGTGAAGCATACGCTCGGTCCGCGGCGCGCTGGTGACCCCGCCGGGATCGTGGCGGGAGCCGAGAAGGTGCGGAAAATCCTGGGCTGGCAGCCGCAGTACAACGATCTTGATCTGATCGTGAAATCGGCACTCTCGTGGGAACGCCATCTGGAACGCCGCAACGCCAACTGACTTTCGCCTAAATCCTTGTTCTGCCGCATTTTGTGACTGAGCTTTCCTCCTGTAGGTTTTTCAGGCGGGCGAATCGCGCCCACGGGATGGATCAGCGACATGCGCAAAGTGCTAGCGACGGCAGTGACGGTTTTTCTCCTGGCGGGTACGCCAGCCCTCGCAGATGCAAAGTTCGAGGCCTTCGTGCAATCGCTGTGGCCGCGCGTGAAGGCTGCCGGCTTTTCGCGTGACCTGTTCAACCGCGCCTTCGAAGGCGTGACGGAACCGGACGCAGCGGTTCTCAAGCTGGCGCAGACGCAACCTGAATTCACCTCCACCACGTCGGAATATCTGGCGAAGGCGGTGACGCCGATCCGGATCGAGTCCGGTCAGACGGCGAAGGTCCAGGATGGCAAGCTGCTTTCGGCCATCGAGAAGAAGTACGGCGTCGACCGCCACATCCTGCTCGGCATCTGGGGGATGGAATCCAACTTCGGCCGGGACAAGGGCTCCATGGGCGTGATGCGCTCCCTCGCCACGCTCATGTATGCAGGGCGGAAGAAGCAATATGCGCAGGAGCAGTTGATCGCGGCCTTCCGCATCCTCAAATCGGGCATCCGCACGCCGGATGATTTTACCGGCTCCTGGGCGGCGGCGATGGGGCACACGCAATTCATCCCCACGTCCTACATCTCCTATGCGGTGGATTGGACGGGCGACGGCAAGAGGGACATCTGGGGTTCGAAGGAGGACGCACTGGCGTCCACGGCGAACTACCTCGCCAAGTCGGGCTGGAAGAATGACCGGCCGTGGGGCTGGGAAGTTTCGCTGCCGGACAGCTTCAACCGCGTCAACATCGGCCGTACCCATTGGAAGACGGTGGCGGAATGGTCGAAGATGGGCATCAAGCGGGCGGATGGCCAGCGCTTCGGCGTTGCCGACGCCAAGGCCTTCGTGATGATCCCGCAAGGAATTGAGGGTCCTGCTTTCCTGGTCACGCAGAATTTCCTCGCCATCATGAACTACAACCTCTCCCATTCCTACGCGCTTGCGGTTGGCCATCTGGGCGACCGTATCCGCGGGCAGGGGCCGTTCCTCGGGACGTGGCCCGCTGTCAACGTGGACCTCAACTTCAAGGAGCGGGTGGAGATGCAGCGGCGTTTGACGCAACTCGGCTTCGAAACGGGGGGCGACGACGGGCGCTTCGGGGCGCGGACGTACGAGGCCGTGATTGCCTTCCAGAAGCGGGTGGGCCTGCCGCTGGACGGGCGACCGAGCCGCAAGGTGCTTGAGCGCCTGCGCCAAGGGCTCTAGGCTGGCGTGATGTTCACGCGTCTC
>CALMLK010000329.1 GCA_937868035.1 uncultured Alphaproteobacteria bacterium | reverse complement strand
CGATCACAACGCCTAGGAAGCCGCCATGGAAGGACATGCCGCCATCCCAAGTCTTGAAGATGTCGAGCGGGTGCTGGAGATAGAAGAGCGGCTTGTAGAACAGTACATAGCCCAACCGGCCACCGAGGACGACGCCGAGCAGCGCGAAGACGAAGAAGTCGTCCGCCTCCTGTGCCGTCAGCGTGGGCGGGTTCGCGCCCCACAGGCGGGGCTGGCGCGACAGGCATTTCATGTACCAGACGGCGAACAGGAGGCCTGCCACATAGGCCAGCGCATACCAGTGGATGGCGAGCGGGCCGAGGTGGATGGCCACGGGGTCAATTCCGGGATGGGTGATGACGGCAAGCATGCCCTGCTCTTATGCGCGAATCCCCGCTTCGCCAAGCCTGGGGGGTGCGGCCTGCACGCACTTGAATCACATGGGTAGAATGCCTAGGTGTTGCGCCAACACAGGAGCTTCCGCCCATGGTCACGACCAATTCCAAGTTCTTCGATGAACTCGCCAAGCTGATGGGCAATGCCGCCTCCGCCGCCCAGGGCGTGCGCAAGGAAGTGGATACCCTCGTGCAGAGCCAGGTGGAGCGGGTGCTCAACAACCTCAATGTGGTGAAGCGCGAGGAATTCGAGGTCGTCAAAGAGATGGCCGAGAAGGCGCGCACCGAGAACGACTCACTGGCCCAGCGAATCGCCGCGCTCGAGTCGAGGCTCGGCAAGACGGAATCCAACTGAGCAATCATCATCAGAAATAGATGTGGAGGAATCGGCGGCGTTCTTGTCGCGACTCATCCATCACATCATGTTGCCTCCAGCCAACGGCGCTTGATTCTTCCGTTGGCGGAGGATTTTGATGGGCCTTGCGGCAACACTCGACCCGATACATTCAAACCCGCTCGACCGGGTGGAGCGGCTTGCCGAGCGCCGCGACTGGACGCTTGACCGCCCGAGCAACGATGAACTGCTCATGGCCGTGGAAGGCGGATGGTGCGCACTGTCGCTGTCACTGTCATGGCGTGACGATCTTGAGTCCCTGCTGGTGGCTTGCGTCTTCGAATTGAAGGTGCCGGAAAAGCGCCGTGAGGAAATGGCGCGCCTCGTCGCCTCCATGAACACGCAACTCGTGCATGGTCACTTCGAGTTCTGGGAGAAGGACGCTTCGGTCGTCTTCCGCAACAGCCTGCTTCTGGCGGGCGGTGCCGAGGCGAACGACGCGCAGTGCGAAGAACTCATCCGCCTCGCCGTCGATTGCTGCCAGCGCTATTATCCCGCCGTGCAGTTCGTGATTTGGGCTGGGCATACGGCCGCGCAGGCGCTTGACAGCGCACTTCTCGAAACGCACGGTGAGGCATGACCATATCACTCAAGGGAACGCTGGTGCTGATTGGCGCCGGCAAAATGGGCGGTGCCATGCTGGAAGGCTGGCTGAAGGCGGGCGTCGATCCGAAGCAGGTCGTGGCGCTGGACCCTTCGCCGCCGGCTGAAGTGGCGCACCTGTTGCAGGCGCGTGGCATCCGTCACAATCCGCCCATTGCCAGCATCAGCAATGCCGAAGTCCTGCTCGCTGCAGTCAAGCCGCAGGTGATGGACGAGGTGTTGGCGCCGCTGCACGAACTAGGTGCCGCGAAACCGCTCATCCTTTCGATTGCAGCTGGCAAGACGATCGCTTCTTTCGAACGGCACTTCGGGGCTGACGCCGCGGTAATCCGCACCATTCCCAACACGCCTGCTGCCGTGGGCCGCGGCATCACGGCCATGGCATCCAACCGCAATGTGACCGCGCAACAGATGGACCTGGCGGAACAGCTGCTGTCGTCCATCGGCGAAGTGGTGCGCGTGGAGGACGAGGCCCTGATCGACGCGGCCACGGCCGTGTCGGGTTCCGGGCCTGCTTACGTGTTCTACCTCACGGAATGCCTCGCCGCCGCCGCCGAGGCCGCCGGCCTGCCGCCGGATGTAGCAGTGAAACTGGCGCGCGCCACGGTGTCGGGCTCGGGCGAACTGATGCGCTCGTCCGGTATCGATGCAGCGACGTTGCGGCAGAACGTGACATCACCCAAGGGCACGACTTACGAGGCCCTGCAAGTGCTGATGGCCGACAACGGCATGAAACCTCTGATGATCGATGCCGTGAAGGCAGCGGCGCGGCGCTCACGCGAACTGGCAAGCTGATGACCATTGCATTCTCTGATTTTGAAAAGGTCGACATCCGTGTCGGCACGATCATCGGTGTCGAGGCTTTTCCAGAGGCGCGGAAGCCGGCGTTCAAGTTGCGGATCGACTTCGGGCCGGAGATTGGCGTGAAGCGCTCCTCGGCGCAGATCACCAAGCATTACGTGATCGAGACGCTGCTTGGCCGACAGGTGGCCGCCGTTGTCAATTTCCCGCCGCGGCAGATCGGCCCGTTCATTTCGGAAGTGCTGACACTCGGTTTCCCGGACCCCGACGGTGGCGTGGTTCTGGTGGGCCCGGATCAGGACGTGCCGAACGGCGGCAAGCTGTTCTAGACGGGCAACCGCACCACGGCACGAAGGCCGCCCAGCGGGCCATCCTCCAAGATGATCTCGCCGCCGTGGGCGTGGGCGATGTCCTGCGCGATGGCAAGGCCGAGGCCTGTTCCGGTTTCATCGAGATTGCGCGCATTGTCGAGGCGGACGAAGGGCCGGAAGGCTTCTTCGCGCTGGCTCACGGGAATGCCGGGGCCGTTGTCATCGACATAGATCCACAGCCGGTGATCCTTCACTTCGCCCGAAATCTGCACCTGATGGCCGTAACGCACGGCGTTGCTGAGAAGATTGGCGATGAGCCGGCGGAAGGCATTGGCCTTCAGGCGCACTGTCGCTTCCGGGAGCGATTTCACCTGCACTGTTGAATCCGAATCCGGGCGGTCGCGCTCCACGTTCTCGACGCTGAGGCGGATCGCATCCGGCACGTTGACGTCACTCGCCTGCTCGCCGCCATCGCCCTTCACGAAGGCCATGTAGTCTTCCAGCATATGCTGCATTTCATCCACGTCTTCCTTCAAGGGATGAACCTTGGGGTTGTCGCCCAGCACGGCGAGTTCCAGCTTGAAGCGGGTGACAATGGTGCGGAGGTCGTGGGAGACACCGGCCAGCATGTCGGTGCGCTGCTCGACGTGACGGGCAATGCGGCGGCGCATGTCGAGGAAGGCGTTGCCTGCCTCACGGATTTCGTCTGCGCCGCGGGGATGATAGGCGGGTGTCGTCCGCCCCATGCCGAAATTCTTCGCGGCGTCGGCCAGTTCGAGGATCGGCATCACCTGCTTGCGCAGGAACACCATGGCAATGCCGAGCAGCACACCTGACGAAGCCAGCATGAGGGCCAGCAGGCCACCCGTTCCGCTCGCCTGGGCCCGTTCTGTTTCGGTGCGGATGCGGAAGATTGTGCCCTTGTCCACTTCCACCTGCACTTCCACCGGGCCGCCCTGACTGTTCACCCAGAAGGCGCGGCCCGTGTCGCGGGTCAGGTATTTCTGCATCTTGCGTTCGAACAGCGCATAAAACGGCGGTTCCACCGGCGGCGGCAAGTCGGCGTTGTGGATGACGTCCATGTCGAGGCGCAGGCGCTCGCGGGCCCGTTCCTCGATTGCTGCAATCGCTTCGGCGGATTTGTCGGAGCGTTGGAAATCATCGACCAGCATGCCGATCTCCATGGAGAGCGAGCGGCCAAGGGCCTTCGTCACATTGTCCCAGTGACGGTCAAGGATGATTGCCGCCATGAGGGTCTGCAGCAGCACCACAGGTGCAATGAGAATGATGAGGGCGCGCTGGTACAACCCTCCCGGCAGATGTCGCTCGAGGAAGCGGTTGAAGCTGTTCATCGGTCCTGGCGTATGGGGCATTTATTCCACGCTTTCCACATAGAGCACATATCCCTCGCCGCGCACGCTTTGCAGCAGCGCTGGATTGTCCGGGTCTTTTTCAATCTTCTGGCGCAGGCGGTTGATCTGCACATCGACGGCGCGGGCGGCATCGTCCTGGCCTTCCGCCCTGAGCGACATCCGCGAGACGGGCCTGCCGCCGCCCTGCACGAGATGGCGCAACAGATCCTTCTCGCGCCCCGTGAGGTGCACGACTTCGCCTGTCCGCCACAACTCGCCCTTCACCATGTCGAAGATGCAATCTCCGAATTGCGCCTCCCTGATGGCGGGCGCGGCGGTGCCAGAGCGGCGCAGGAGGCCGCGCACGCGCAGCAGCAGTTCCTCCGGTTCGAATGGCTTGGTCAGATAGTCGTCGCTTCCTGCGGCGAGGCCTTTAATACGGTCGGCGCTGTCGGCGCGGGCGGAGAGCATGAGGATCGGGATGTTCTGATGGCCCGCGCGCAGGCTCTCGGCGAAGCTCACGCCGGTTTCGCCCGGCATCATCACATCAAGAATGATGAGATCGAAGATCATGCCCCGCATGCGCTCACGCGCCTCGGCGGCGTTGGCGGCAGGGGTGACGCGAAAGCCGTTTGCCGCCAGATAGGTTTCCAGCAGCGCGCGAATGCGGCGGTCATCATCGACGACCAGAATGTGTGCGGCGTCGGTCACGGGAGGGCCTACTGCGACTTGCTGCGCGGCCTGCTGATCCAGGCTTCAGCGGCCTCGCGGTTCTCGGGATTGATCAGTTGCAGCAGCAGTGCGCGGTAGTGTTCGGCGCCGCTTTCTTCCAGTCCGGTGAGTGCACGGCGGAAGCGGCGCATCTGCGGTGCCGCGAGGTCGCGCCACAGGGCCTCGCCCTTCTCGGTGAGATACAGCAGGCGCTGGCGGCGGTCTTCCTCGCCGGCCTTCTGGTAGACATAGCCCTTCTCGATCAGGTCCTTCAGGACGCGGCTCAGCGATTGCTTGGTGATGCGCAGGATGTCCAGCAATTGCGCCACGGTCATGCCCGGATCGCGGCCTACAAAATGCAGCACGCGATGGTGCGCCCGGCCAAATCCCAAACCTTCCAGGATCGAGTCCGGGTCGGCCACGAAATCGCGGTAGGCGAAAAACAGGAGTTCCACCAGGGCGACCGCATCCTCCTCCGGCAGGGGTGCGTCTGATATTATGTCAGCCATATTGACATATTTTCCATATCTGATAGCGTCTGCCCGAAATCCGAGCAACACGGCCCGAATGCGAGTCATTTCCCGCACTATGGCATGCGCTTGCTGCAACGCAAAATCTTTGGAGACCAAGGCCATGGCACTTATCCCATTCGACGACCGCGACGGCGTGATCTGGTTCAACGGCAAGATCATCCCCTGGCGCGAGGCGAAGGTTCACGTGCTGACCCACGGCCTGCACTACGGTTCCTCCGTTTTCGAAGGCGAGCGCGCCTACAACGGCAAGATCTTCAAGTCGAAGGAGCACACGGAACGCTTCCGCAAGTCGGCGAACATCCTCGATTTCGACCTGCCCTTCAGCAATGACGAGATCAACAAGGCCAAGGATGAAGTGGTGGCCAAGAGCGGTGGCGGCGACCAATACGTGCGGCCAGTTGCCTTCCGCGGTTCCGAAATGATGGCGGTGTCGGCCCAGAACAACAAGATCCACGTGGCCATCGCGACGTGGGCGTGGCCCTCAATGTTCGATCCGGAAACCAAGATGAAGGGCATCCGCCTCGACATCGCCGACTATGCGCGCCCCGATCCCAAGTGCGC
Source organism: uncultured Alphaproteobacteria bacterium (assembly GCA_937868035.1). Classification (GTDB taxonomy): domain Bacteria; phylum Pseudomonadota; class Alphaproteobacteria; order Rhizobiales; family Aestuariivirgaceae; genus Aestuariivirga. The sequence goes on along the minus strand of CALMLK010000329.1, from coordinate 209 downwards.
GCCCGTGCATGCGAAGGCGGCCGGTCTCTACATGATCTGCACCATCTCCAAGCACAAGGCGGAGAAGAAGGGTTATGCCGACGCCATGATGCTGGACTGGCAAGGGCGCGTGGCGGAATGCACCGGCGCCAACATCTTCTTCACCCGCGATGGCGCGTTACATACACCCATCGCCGATTGCTTCCTCAACGGCATCACGCGCCAGTCGG
>CALMLK010000328.1 GCA_937868035.1 uncultured Alphaproteobacteria bacterium | reverse complement strand
AGTGCCGCCTACGGCAAGCAGGTCGCTGAACACATTCACGCCTGGTCCATGGGCGATGGCGGCGCGGTGGTGGAAAACCTCGGCTTCCCGGAGGAGTGGACGCTCACCAAAGGGGCCGCCCATTGGGTGCCGACCAACACGCTTGCCCTGCAACAGAAGCCGCTGCTGCCGCACTGGGGCGAATGCCTGACCATTGCCATGCCGGAAAACGGGGCGTGCCCCCTGCCGCCGCCGCCCGCCTACAGCGAGGATGCCAATTCCGAATTCTACAAGCAGGCCGTGGAAGTCTGCGAGACCGGCAAAGCCCTGACGCTGGAACAGAAGGCCATTGCGCGCTTCTGGTCGGATGATCCCATGCTCTCGCCCACGCCGCCGGGGCACTGGATGTGGATCGCCATGCAGATTTTCGAGAAGGAGAACACCGATCTCGAAAAATCGGTGGAAGTACTGGCCCGACTTGGCATGGCCATCAACGATGGTTTCATCGCCTGCTGGAAAAGCAAATTCGAATACGACCTGGTGCGCCCGGTCACCTACATCAAGCGCGTCATCGACAAGACGTGGGAGCCGCTGCTGATCACGCCACCTTTCCCGGAATACCCAAGCGGACATTCCACCCAGTCCGGTGCCGCAGCGGTGGTTCTCGCCAAGGACTTCGGCGACAACTTCGCCTTCACCGATGCAACACACGCGCGCGATGGACTGGCACCGCGCAATTTCAAGACCTTCTGGGCGGCGGCAGAAGAAGCAGCGATTTCGCGCCTTTACGGAGGCATTCACTATCGTGCGGCCATTGACCAGGGGCTGGAGCAGGGCAAATGCGTCGGCAATTTCGTGAACATGTTGAAGACAAGAAAGGCCTGAGGCGCGCCGCCGCGTTTGCACTGCTGGTGCTGGCAGGTCCGGCACAGGCGGCGGAATCCGTCCTGTCTTTCGAGGACCAGACGAAATCCTCCGGGCTCGTCTCCGTGTATGCTGGCGACTACGACTTCACCGTGGGTGGCGGCGCGGCCAGCTTTGACTGCAACGGTGACGGCTTTTCCGAACTGTTGCTGGCGGGCGGCGAGAACCGCGCCACGCTGTTCCAGAACAACAGCACGCAGGGCGGAGACCTCCGCTTCGCCGCCATCGAATCCGGGCTGGAATTGACGCGCGTCCTCGGCGGCTATCCCATCGACATCAACGCCGACGGCAACATGGATGTGGTGCTCCTGCGCTCCGGCGAAAACGTGGTGATGAAGGGCCTCGGCAATTGCCGTTTCACCCGCGCCAACGAGGAGTGGGGCTTCGTGGGCGGCAATGCCTGGTCCACGGCCTTTGCGGCAACATGGGAGAAGGGCGCCAACTGGCCCACCATCGCCATCGGCAACTACGTCGACCGCTTTGAGGAAATTTCGCCATGGGGGTCCTGCACCGACAACTGGCTGCACCGCCCCGACGGAACCGCCCAGCACTTCGCGGCACCACTGCCGCTCAAGCCAAGTTTTTGTCCCCTGTCGATCATGTTCACGGACTGGTCGCGCCGCGGCACGCCTGACCTTCGCGTCTCCAATGACCGGCAATACTATGAAGGCGGGCAGGAGCAGATGTGGCGCATGGGGGCGGGAGAGCCGCCGCAGCTCTATTCCGACAAGGAGGGTTGGAAGTACGTGCGCATCTGGGGCATGGGCATGACGAGCTACGACCTCAATTTTGATCAGTACCCGGAGTATTTCCTGACCAGCATGGCGGACAACCGCCTGCAGTCGCTGGCGGCCATCCCGGAGCAGGGGAAGCCCAAGCCCTCCTACAAGGAAATCGCCTTCTCCCTCGGCCTCACCGCGCACCGGCCGTTCACCGGTGGAGACGTGCGTCCATCGACGGCCTGGCATTCGCAATTCGAAGACGTCAACAATGACGGTCGCGTCGATCTCTTCATCGCCAAGGGCAATGTGGCGGAGATGCCGGACTTCGCCCAGAAGGATCCGAACAACCTCTTGATCCAGCAGCCGGATGGCAAGTTCATCGAGATGGCCGACAAGGCAGGCGTGGCCTCCACCAACACGGCGCGCGGCGCTCTCGTGGCTGATTTCAATCTTGATGGGAAGCTTGATATTGTCGTCGTAAACCGTTGGGTGGACGCGGAAATCTGGAAAAACACATCGACTGGCCTCGGCCACTTCCTGAGCTTCCGCTTGCGCCAGGACGGGCCAAACCGCGACGCCATCAACGCCTGGATTGAAGTGAGGCGCGGCGACGGCAAGGTGATGCGCCGCGAATTGTATTCCGGCGGTGGCCATGTCTCCGGCGCACTGGACTGGTGGCAGTTCGGCGTAGGCGATCTCGCCCGCGCGGAGGTGCGCGTGATCTGGCCCGACGGCGAAGAGGGTCCCTGGGCCACGCTGGACACGGATGCCTTCTATGTGCTGGAGCGGGGCAAGCCCGCCCTTCACTGGAGTCCTGCGAAAGCACCTTGAGAGAATTCTCGCGCCCTGTCCTCGCCACCTGGCTTCTCGGATTTACGCAGATCATCGGATACGGGTCGCTGTATTACGGCTTCTCGATCCTCGCTGACGATATTGCCGCCTCCTTCAACTGGACAAGGGCCGGATTCTTCGGCGTCTTTTCGCTGGCCTTGCTGTCGGGTGCCGTGGTGGCGCCCTTCGTGGGCCGCGCCCTCGACCGGTTCGGCGCTGCCCGGATGATGAGCCTCGGCACGATCCTGAGTTCATTCATGCTGTCGGCGACGGCGCTCGCGCCGGGTCCCGTCACCTTCACGATCGCCCTCATGCTGATGCAGGTTGTGTCCTGCTTCGTTCTGTATGACGCGGCCTTTCCGGCTCTCGTGCAGATGACGCCGGGCAATGGCCGCCGACGGATCATCCAGCTCACGCTCATCGCCGGCTTTGCCTCGTCGCTGTTCTGGCCGCTGACAAGCTGGATCGATCACTTCCTGGGCTGGCGGCTGACGCTTGCCGTCTATGCCCTGGCCAATCTCGCCATATGTTTTCCGGCCCATGTTGCGGTTGCGCGCTGGACGCGGGCCATGGTCAGTGCACCGCCGTCGGCCGCAGCACCAGAACCCGTGCAGGTTTATGCCAAGGTGCCGGAGCAACACCTCGGCACCGCCATGTGGCTGGTGACGGCGGGTTTCGCGCTGTCGAGCCTTGCCCTTTCGGCCGTACTCTCCCAGATGGTTCCGCTTTTGCAGGCGCTGGGATTTGGCAGCGCATCGCTCGCCGTATCGACCCTGTTCGGCCCTGCGCAAGTGGCCGTGCGGTTTGGCAACCTGATTTTCCCGGGACAACGCCACCCGATCATCGTCGGCATTTTCGCGTTGGCACTTTTGCCGCTGGGATTGGTGATCGCTGCCTTGGGCGCGCCCGCGTTTGCCGCCGCAGTCGTGTTCGTCGTGCTGGTCGGCCTCAGTTCCGGCCTGAAGAGTATCGTGCAGGGAACGGTGCCCCTCATCCTGTTTGGTGCAAAGGGCTATGGTTCACGCCTCGGCGTCATGGCCGGTTTCCGCTACGCGTCCGGCGCAATCGCGCCCTTCGTCTTCTCCCTGGTGAGCGGAATGACATCGGCTTCCGTTGCGGCCATGGGATTCGCCGCCATGGGGCTTCTTGGCGTCGCAGCCCTGTGGCAGGTGAGCCGCTATCTCCAGCCGCACGCTCCCTGAGGCTGCCCGGAGACGCCGCGATCACGTTGCAAGATGCTGGAATGCAACCGCATTTTTACCCCTTTTGACGGCTGCCCGAACTGTGCTACTTACGCCCCGCGGCTTGAGGGGGACCCCATGCAAGGTGTCCGGACCGCCAGGGCGTGAGAAAAGTAATTAGGACAATTGCACATGAGCGATATCGCTGAACGGGTTAAGAAGATCGTTGTCGAACACCTGAGCGTGGACGGCGACAAGGTGAAGGCTGAAGCCAGCTTCATCGACGATCTCGGTGCCGACAGCTTGGACACCGTTGAACTCGTGATGGCCTTCGAGGAAGAATTCGGCATCGAAATTCCGGATGACGCCGCCGAAACCATCCAGACGGTCGGCGACGCCGTGAAGTTCATCGAAAAGGCCCAGGCCTGATCGGTGCGCCTGGCAGGGAATGCCGGGCTGATTTGAATTCGCGGAAACGCGGGGGCAGGGCTTGAAAATCCTGTGGCCCCGCGTTTTCCTGTGCAAGTCTGGTTTTGTTGCACTTCCATGAAGAGGGAATGACATGCGGCGTGTGGTCGTCACTGGTATGGGAATCGTTTCGCCACTGGGCACGGGCGTTGAAGCCACGTGGTCCAACATGCTGGCGGGCAAGTCTGGCGCAGGCCCCATCACGCGGTTTGATGCCTCTGACCTGCCAAGCCGCATCGCCTTTGAAGTGAAGGAAGGCGACGGCAGCAACGGCACCCTCAATCGCGACGACTGGGTCGATTCCAAGGACCAGCGCCGCTACGACGACTTCATCCAGTTCGCCCTCATCGCGGCCAAGCAGGCCATGGCGGATTCGGGCCTCGAACTGAAGACCGAGGACGAGCGCTACCGCGCCGGCGTTCTTGTGGGCTCCGGCATTGGCGGCCTCACCAACATCCAGGACACGACGCTCCTCATGGCCGAGAAGGGCCCGCGCCGCGTTTCGCCCTTCTTCATTCCGGGCTCGCTCATCAATCTGGCCGGCGGCCTCATTTCCATCAACTTCGGCCTCAAGGGACCGAACCACGCGGTTGTCACGGCCTGCGCCACCGGCACCCACGCCATTGGCGATGCTGCGCGCATCATCGCCGTGGGTGATGCCGACGTGATGGTCGCGGGCGGCGCCGAATCAGCGATCTGCCGCATCGGTATCGCGGGCTTCATTGCCTGCAAGGCGCTGTCCTCCGCCTTCAACGACACGCCGGAAAAGGGTTCGCGTCCCTATGACAAGGACCGGGACGGCTTCGTCATGGGTGAAGGCGCAGGCATACTGGTTCTCGAAGAATACGAGCACGCCAAGGCGCGCGGCGCGAAGATCTACGGCGAACTGATCGGCTACGGCATGTCGGGCGACGCCTACCACATCACCGCACCCTCGGAAGATGGTGATGGTGCGTTCCGCTGCATGCAGGCGGCCCTGAAGCGCGCCGGCATTCCCGCTGGCGAAATCGACTACATCAACGCCCACGGCACCTCGACGCCGCTCGGCGACGAGATCGAATTGCGCGCCGTCGAACGCCTCATCGGCAACAACGCCGCGCGCGTCGCCATGTCATCCACCAAATCCGCCGTCGGCCATCTGCTCGGTGCCGCGGGTGCGGTGGAAGCGGTGTTTTCGCTTCTGGCCATGCGCGACAACATTTGCCCGCCCACGTTGAACCTCGACAATCCGTCGGTGGAAACCGCCATGGATCTTGTGCCGCACACGGCCAAGAAGAAGGAAATCAACACAGTTCTGTCCAATTCCTTTGGTTTTGGTGGCACGAACGCCTCATTGATTTTCCGCCGCGCCACGGCGTAAGAATGGGGTCGAGAGGGCCCCGCGATTGACCAGTGATCAACCGATCAGACTGCCGGATACGGACAAGCGAAAGCGCCGCCGCTCTGCGGTGGCGCGTGTGCTGGGGTGGCTGATCCTGCTCGGCGTGTTCACCGCCGTCGCCGCAGGGGCCGCCGGTTCCTGGCTCTACGCCAACTACACCGCCCCCGGTCCGCTCACACAATCGGCGATCGTCGATGTTCCCAAGCAGCTTGACCGCATGAAGGTGGCACATCTGCTCAAGGAGAAGGGCGTCGTCTCCGATGCCATGACCATGGGATTGGCCTCGATTGTGCAAGGCTATCGCGGTGCCTCGATGAAGGCGGGCGAGTATGAGTTCCCCGCCGGAGCCTCCATGGCTGAC
>CALMLK010000327.1 GCA_937868035.1 uncultured Alphaproteobacteria bacterium | reverse complement strand
CCAGGTCAGTGTGCTGGGACTGGTTCTGGCGTTTCTTGGCGCCGTCGGCTGCATGATGCAGTTTTTCTCGGGGCGCATGCTGTCGCGGCACCTGACGCCTGCTGCATTCGGCAGTCTCGTCCATCTCGCCATCTGGCCGATCATGCTGGGCCTTGCGCTTGGCTTCGGCGGTAACACCTTGCGGCTGATCGACGGCCAGGGCCTCACGGGAAGTCTCGCCTTTCTGGCCGTGGCCCTTGTCTCGGTGGCATATGTTGGCGGCTACTTCCTCCACATGTCGTCGGTGCGGGCCGCCCCGTCGTCGGTGGTCGCTCCCTATTTCAATCTGGAGCCCATCGTCTCCACCATGCTCGCCGTCTTCATTCTCGGAGAGGCGATGTCGATCAATCAGTGGATCGGAGGGGCAATGGTCTTTGCGGCTCTTGTCATCTCGGGCCTGTTGCCGGAAAAATGACGCCATGACGACACCCATTCCCGTTTCCGTGCTCACCGGCTTTCTCGGCTCGGGCAAGACCACGCTGCTCAATGTCCTGCTCAAGGATCCGATGCTCGCCAACGCCTGCGTCATCATCAATGAGTTCGTGGATGTGGGCATCGACCATCTGCTGGTGGAAAGGTCGGATGAAAATGTCGTTGAGCTGTCGTCGGGCTGCCTGTGCTGCACCATCCGCGGCGACCTCATCGATACGCTGACGGACCTGCTGGCGCGCCGCGACGCCGGAACGATCAAGGCCTTCGACCGCATCGTGATCGAGACTACCGGTCTGGCGGATCCCGCTCCCATTCTCCATGTGCTGATGATGGACCCGCTGCTGGTGTCGCGCCTGCGGCTGGAGGGCGTGATCACGGTGGTCGATGGCTTCAACGGCATGGCAACGCTCGATGCGCATCCTGAAGCAGTGAAGCAGGTGGCGGTGGCGGACCGGGTCGTGCTCACCAAGCTCGACCTGCTCGAAGGCAAGGCAGGCGAGGACATGCTCTTCGCCATCATCGCGCGGGTGCGAAAGCTCGCACCTGGGGCTCGCCTGTTGACCACGCACAGGGGTGAAGCGACGGCCGAACGGCTGTTCAATACCGGCCTTTATGACCCCGCGAGAAAATCAGCCGACGTGCAGAACTGGTTGTCACTGGAGGCCGTGCAGAAGGCGGAACGCGCCGCGCACCGCCATCAGCATGGGGGCCACGGTGAGGGGCACCACCATCACGATGCGTCCCGGCACGATGACAGCATCCGGTCCTTTGCCTTTACCGACGACAATCCCATCAGCCCTCAGGCGCTTGAATTGTTCCTCGAATTGCTGACCTCCTATCACGGGCCGAAGCTGCTCCGGCTGAAGGGAATCGTGAAGCTCAGCGACGAACCGAACCGTCCGGTGGTGCTGCATGGCGTGCAGCATGTGCTGCATCCCCCTGTGCGCCTTGAAGGCTGGCCCGATGGCGTTCCGCAGACACGTCTCGTGTTCATCGTGAAGGACATCGACAAGGCGGCGATCGAAGAATTGTTCCGTGCCTTCACTGATCCGTTGACGGGTGGCGCAAATACAACGGACAAGACTCTCTCCCTGTCGTGAAGGCCGAACCCATGAAAGCCTATGGATTGAAGAAGTGTTCCACCTGCCAGAAGGCGCTCGACCATCTGGCGGCGAAGAAGGTTCAAGTGGTCTTCACCGACCACAGTGTGTCACCGCCCACGAAAGACCAGGTCGCCGGCTGGTCGAAGGCCTTGGGCGGTTGGGAGAAGATGATCAATCGGGCCGGCTATACGTGGCGTGGCCTGCCGAAGTCCGAAATTGAAGACCTGACGGAGGCCAGGGCCGTGGCGCTTGCGGTGAAACATCCCTCACTCATCCGGCGGCCCCTGATCGAGCATGATGACGGCAGCGTCACTGTCGGTTTTGCGGAAAAAGTGAAAGCGCTGTTCTAGCGTCTCAACCGCGAATGAGCGGACGCGTCATGCAGGTGGGTCCGCCTTCGCCCTTGCGGCAGATGTCGCTGCCGCTGATGACTTCGACTTTCACGCCCGCTTCCCGCATGCGGTGGTGCGTTTCGGGATTGCCGTCCACCATCATGGCGTGGCGCGGACCCAGTGCCAGGACGTTGCAGCCCATGCTGTCAAACTCTTCGTCGGGCACGTGGACGAAGTGCACGCCCCGGTGCTCCAGCAATTCCACCAGGCGCACCGGCATGAGCGGCAGATAGACAACCGCGAGATCGCGGTCGAGCGGGCTCAGCACCGACATCAGATGGAAAACATCGGTCCGGCCCTTGTAGTGCGGCATGTCGAACCAGAGGACCTCCACATCGCCGCCCGCCAGTTCCTGCAACTGCATCACGCCCTCGATGTTGGTGCGATAGCCCACCCCCGCTATCAGTGTGTGGCGGTCGAGCCAGACGAGGTCGCCACCCTCCAGCTTGCCGTCCCCGCCGATTTCACCAGCGATGGGATAGCCGAGGCTTTCCAGATAGGCGCCGTTCACGTCGGCCTCCTGGCGGCGTTGCGGCTTGCCCATGCGGGGTTTGACGAGACCGTTCGGTGTCACGACGAGGGCGTCATGCGTATAGAGAGAGTCAAGCGTGAGGCCCGGACCATCGGGAAGCTGGATCACCTCAGCGCCGGTCGCAGCGAGAATTTTCTCGACGGCTTCAAATTCCTTCAAGGCCTTGGCGAGGCCCGGGCGGGAGTGGAAGTTCAGGTCCTTCCACTCGGCATCGATCTTTGCATCGGACTTGAAAGCCCGGGCGGGGTTGCGCACCGCGACCGCCTTCAGTGTTCCCCAGTTGTTGAAAGCGCCAAAATCGAAAGTCATTTGCGTCTGATCCTGAAATGAAAGTTTTGTCCCGCCTGCTCATGTGACAGCAACGTGTGGCCCTGCTCGGTGCAGAAGTGGGGCATGTCGATCATCGACATGGGGTCGGTGGCGACAACCTGGAGGATTGCCCCCGCTGGCATGGTTTGCAGCCGCTTGCGCGCCTTGAGGACGGGCAGGGGGCAGAGCAGTCCGGTCACGTCGAGCATGTTTTCGCCATCGGCAGGGTTGTCGGCCATGGAGGCTTCCTATAGTGGCATTGGCGAGGAGACGCCATATGCCGCTCTTGACCAAATTGCCCCGGCCCGGACGCGTGGAGCAGCTGTTGCAGCGCGCCTCGCGGCAGAGCGGGTTTGAAAAATCGGCCACGGACCGGGTCACGCTGCGCTTCGATGGGCCCGAGGGCGATTGCCATGCCGGACTGACGCGCAAGTCGGATTCGCGGACCCTGCAGACCTACAGGCGCAACACGGACATCCGAAATGTCCGGCAGGTGACCATCCTTTCCGTCGAAGAACTGGAGGAGACGGCACAGGCGCTGGGCATCCCGGCGATTGATCCGTCGTGGTTCGGGGCCAACATGGTGGTCTCGGGCATCGCGGACTTCACGCTGCTTCTGCCCTCCACCCGCCTGCAATTTCCGTCCGGGGCCACGCTGGTGGTGGACATGGAAAACCTGCCCTGCAGCCAGATCGCGGAGGTGGTGGCGCGGCATCATCCCGATGTGCAGTTCAAGGTCGTTCCCGCAGCCATGCACAAGCGCGGTGTGACCGCCTGGGTGGAGCGCGAGGGCGAGGTGCTGGTGGGCGACGCCATGGTGGTCTGGCTGCCGCCGAACCGCCTTTATCCGCACATGCCCGTAGTGTGAACATGCGGGTGCTCGGGGCAATCGTCGCCGGCGGACAGTCGCGCCGCATGGGCGGGCAGGAAAAGGCGTTCA
>CALMLK010000326.1 GCA_937868035.1 uncultured Alphaproteobacteria bacterium | reverse complement strand
TTTCATCATGCGGGTTTGGAGCGCTGAACACGCTCTTGCCCACAGCTCCAGCCAGCGCCGTGAAGGTGGCGAGATTGCCTTTCACGCCCTTGTCGTTCAGCGAGACCTGCGTGTAGCGCGTCGCCGCACTCACCGCACCCGTGCCGAGGAACATGCCGTGCCGCGGCGCGCCATCGCGCGGATTGACGGCGCGGAGCGTCGGTCGCCCCCGCATTTCCTGCGGGGCCGGCGCCGCAATGAAGGCCGCCTGCGCTGCGATGCTTTTGGTGCGATAACCGATATCAGCCGCCGTCATGTTGGTCGTGCCGTGCGGCAGCAGGCAGAGACGGGGCAGGGCGGGAAAGATGTTCTTTTCCGCCAGCAGAGTCTGGATCGCCTGCACCGTGCCATCGCCTGACGATATGAACAGGTCCGTGACGCCAGCCTTGGCAAAATCACGAAGCGCCTGCTCCAGCGCGCCGAACTGCGTCAGCAGATGAACCTGCACATGGGGTGTCTTCTGAAGCGCGGTGGCGAGTGCGGTGCCCCGGCCATTGCCGCGCCCCGCCTTGGGATTGATCAGGACGCCAGCCGTCATGCCTGCGCCATCCACGAAGACAGCTTGCCCCCGGCCTTGCGCTTGGCGGCAAGGCCTTGCGCCAGTTGCAGGCCATGCAGCACGAGGCAAATGGCGGTCCATGCTGCGACGGCCACCAGTCCCCAGTCCGGCCGGCCCACGAGCCAGCCGATGGAGAGGAGAATGAGGTTCGGGTTCCGCCGCGCCGTGATCTGCCGGAAGAACGTGTCGATGCGGCGCCAGATGTGGATTTCGAGTCCCAGCCACTTGATGCTGATACCCTCCATCACACGCTGCAGCACGTAGCCGCCGAGGATGATGCCCGTCAGCCACCAGAACTGCGCAACATCTAGCCCGAGGCCCCAGGCCGGGAGACCGGCCGCCCAGGCGACGTACCAGAACGGCGGATGCACAAGATCGATGCCGTGGTCGAAGACATCGCCCCATTTGCTTGAGGTGAGCGTGGTGCGCGCCAGCTTGCCATCCACCGTGTCGAGGAAGGTCATCAGCCACGCCGCAAGTAGTCCCCAGCCGAACTGGCCTTGCAGGAACAGGAAGAAGGCAGCGACCGTGGCGATGGCGGCGACGCTCGTCACCATGTTGGGCGTGACGCCCCGCGCCGCGAGGAACTGCGTCACCACGAAAGCGGGACGCGGCCACACGTGCTTGGTCACGAGATCGGTTGCACCCTTGTACGTGCCCATGAAGACGCGCCAGGCAATCGTATCGGCGGTGGCAGGTGTCACCACAAGCGCATAGGGCGTCTCGCGCTTGCGCAGGGCCTTCCAGAACGACACGTCGAGCTGAGATGGTTTGCGCGCGACGACGCCTTGAAGGTTGGGGAGGCTTCCGCCCAGCATCGCAGCCTGCAAGGCCGGAAGCTGGTCCGCCGTCACGTGGGCGGCCACGGGCACGTCGCCCTCGCTCGCCAGCAGCACCAGGTTCGGCGTCTGCATCAGGCCGGTGACAAGCGGCTGGTCCAGCACCGCATCCGCGCGCACGGCAATGACGGGTCCGGTGTGATTGCGCGCTTCATCGGCGCTGAGCCGCTGTGTCAGTCCGGCGCGCGCGAACTGCACCGCGATCCGTTCCGGCAAGCGTTTGCCGAACAGGCGCAAGTCGCTGTCGCCCAGGATGCAGAGCGCCAGCGACGCGTCACGCGCCGTGCCGGAGGGAGAGATATTCGATGGGTTCATGTGCATCAGCCGCCGTCAGACTCGTTCCGTCTGCAAGGTCAAATAGGCGGCGATGGCGGCAAACACCAGCACAGGCATCCAGGCCCCGAGCCAGGGCGAGACGAAGCCCAGTTCACCCACCGACAGCGAAATGCCGTCGAGCACGAAGAAGGCAAAGCCCAGCCCCACGCCCAGCGCAAACAAGATGCCAAGGCCGCCACCCCGGCGGAAGCGGGCCGCCAGCGGCACACACAGCGCCACCATCACCACCGCGATGAGGAATGGCGTCAGCCGCTTGTGACGCCAGGTCTGGTAGACATAAGCGGGCCGGATTCCGAAGCCATCATTGGCAATGAAATAATTGAGGTCGGAGAAGGTCATTTCCTCGGGATCGCCCGAACGTGACCCCGCTGCCGCTGGCCGCATCTGCCCCGAATACTGCATGCGGGCGGACTTTTCCGGAGGCTTGTTGCCACGGAAATAGGTCGTTGCGTTGCTGAGGTCCCACACCCCGTCCTTCTGCTCGGCATGCTCGGCGAAAATCTGTTCCAGCAGCAGGCCATCGGCATCGCGTTTGAAGATCACGACGTCTTCCAGCTTGCGGGAATCGCGGCTGGCGCTGGCGGCGCGGAGAATGTCGTTGCCGGAGCGCAACCAGATGGGATCCTTCTCGCCGATCTTCAGCCGCTCCTTGCCGTAGTCGCCGATCGCCCAGTCACGGAGCGCTGGCGCGGCGGCTGGCACGGCCAGGTCGAGCAGGACGAAATGCA
>CALMLK010000325.1 GCA_937868035.1 uncultured Alphaproteobacteria bacterium | reverse complement strand
CCGCGATCTCAATCCGGACGGCACGATCCGGCACTATCCGGGCTCGCCCGAGATCATCGCCCGCCTTGCAAGGCGCACCGATCGCATCATCCTCAATGAACTGCACCCGCAGGATGCCGACACGCTGTCCGCCCGCTACGCTGCCGACAAGCGCATCCGCGTGACCCGGCAGGATGCGGGCGTCGCAGTGAAGGCGGCACTTCCCTTCACGGAACGGCGCGGCCTTGTGCTGATCGATCCGGCTTTCGAAGAGCAGGGAGAAATCGAGAAAGCCGCGCGCATGCTCGGCCACATCATCGCGCGCATGCAGAATGCAACCGTGCTGGTCTGGTATCCGCTGAAGACGACGGATGCAGAAGCGCCACTCCTTTCCGCCGCGGCTGCATTGCCCTGTGCGGGCACGCTGGCGATCGAATTGCGCGTACGTGAAGCTTTCGATGCGGGAGGACTCGCGGGCTCAGGTGTCCTCGTCCTCAATCCGCCCCACACCTTGAAGGCGGAGATGGAGACACTCCTGCCGGTGCTGGCGCAGCGGATGGGCGTCGGGACCTGGGGGCAGGGCAGCGTGCGCGAACTCACGCCACCCCGCTGATGCATCACGTCAGTTGCTGGCCGCCGAGATGGCCTTCGAGAGGTCCGTGTATTCCTCGCAGGTCATGCCGCAGCGCTTCCCGATTTCGGCAAGCTGTGCCTTGGCAAGGTCAAGCTGGCCGGCCTGGGCATAGCCTTCGCCAAGATATTCGCGGGCCCGCACGAAATCAGGATTCATCGCAAGCGCCTGCTTGTAGTAGCTCACGGCCACATCGAGGCGGCCGGACTTGCGGTGGCTGTAGCCCTGCATGTTGAGCACGCGCGGATCATTCTGGTCTGCGAGTGCCAGCACTTCGAGGGCCCAGTCGTAGTCGCCGCCGAGCGCCAGCGCGTTGCCCTGTTCGTACATTTCATCAGCCGGGATGATTCCCGCCGTGGCCTTCACGCACTTCTTTTTCTTCATGCCGTTCATGGTGACGGTGCGCACGACCTCGCCCTTTTTGCACTTCATTTTCTTCGGAGATGTGCTGGGCATGGAGTTGGAAGATCCGCCACCACCGCCGCTGGATGCGGCAATGGACGTGGCGGGAAGAAGTGCAAGACTCGCCGCCAGAAGGATGGAGCCTGAAACGAGATGGATGGGACGCATGGGTTGGTTCTCCGCTGTAAGGCTGCGGAAGATACACCCTCGCCAGTCCCCGGCCATTGCCGAGCGCGTGAGCCGCCGTCACGTTTCCGTGTGCGAATTCGCATACCGGAATCATGGGGAAAAACCGCCCCTACGGATGAACACGGAATGAACCCGTCATTCAGTGAAGGCTCAGGCGTGCTGCGCTCATATGGCTCCAACGATCGCAATGGATCGTCAAACACATGGAGACGAACATGAACGCCCTCATCAACTCTCGCTCGCTTCTCGCCGCTGCCGGTTCCGCCACGCTTCTCGCCCTTGCGCTGTCCGGCAACGCCAATGCCTCGACGGACCGCCTGTCCTTCGGCAACTGCACGGGCAGCAACAAGGCCAAGGTCGTGCGCTGTTGCGACCAGCTGGTGCGCCAGCACGGCATGCCGGACTGGATGACGGAATACGGCAGCTGCAACCGCGCCACCACTTGCAAGGCCTATGTCGGCGGCAAGAACCAGTGCTACGTCAAGATTGAAGTCATCCGCATCGAGAAGAACGACGAGCCGAAACCTGAAAAGGGCCGCTCGATCAACTGATCTTTGCCTGCGCACGTGATCACGAGGCTGGCGCGGTGCGCCGGCCTCAGCCGTGTTTGTAAATCCAGCCCAGTTGCGCGAGAAAGCGCTGTTCGGGCATCAATCGCAGCGCTGCGTTCCGGCCCATCGCCATCACGCCCGAGGCACTGTAGATGCGGCCCTGCCGCACGCTGGCCTGATGAACGGCAAGCACCCGCGCCATGCGTTCGTTGAATCGTGCGAAATTGGGAACGTGTCCGCCCGCTTCCTGCAGAATATCGGCGAGCAGCGCTGCATCTTCGAGTGCCATGGCAGAGCCTTGCGCGAAATAGGGAACGGTGCCGTGGGCCGCATCGCCCAGCAGCAGCACGCGACCCTTCACCCAGGTGTCGAGCACCGGCACATGGCGCGCTTCCCATGGCAGCCATGCCGGAGCCTGCGCAATCACGTCCTGCAGGCGCAGGCAACAGCGATAGGCGATTTCATCCGGCGATTGGCCCTCATGTGCGACGAGGACGATGTTCAGCCGCCTGTCGCGCCCCACCGGGTAGTGCACGGCGTGGAAACCGCGTCCCATCCAAAGGTTCACGCAATCTGCATCGGGCACCACGTCGGGCCTCGGGATCAGGGCGCGGTGGATGATCTGCCCCGCAAACACAGATGCACTGCCCGGCCACATCTTCTGCCGCAACCCGGAGCGCATGCCATCGGCCACAATGAGTGCGTCACCCCTCCGGGTTTCACCCGTTTGCAGCGTGATGAGCACCTCCTGCGCGGAAGGCGTGACCTCTGTCACCGCATGGCCGCCGCTGACGCTGATTCGGGAGTGCCGCGCTGCTGCTGCCAGCAGCGCGCCGTGCAGGTCTGCCCGGTGCGCCACCCGGTAAGGCGCGCCGAACATGCGCTCGAAGCTCCCTGCCAACGCCACGCGCCGCACCACCGCGCCCGACATGGCATCGCGCATGACAATGGCAGGTGGCGAAGTGGCGATCACCGAGACGTCGTACCACGCGCCGATGCGTTGCAATGCCTTCACCGCGTTGGGCCCCAATTGCAGTCCTGCTCCCACCTCCTCGAAGGCGGCGGCGCGCTCGAACACGGCGGCATCGCGCCCTGCCGAAGCTGCGGCGAGAGCGGCGGCAATGCCGGCGATTCCGCCGCCGGCGATGAGAAGGTGGGGCTGGTCCATGGCCGCCATTCTGCCACGGCGCGGATGGAATTTCATGCGGCGGATTGATGCTTGCGGGGGGTCCACGGAGGCCCTATGCCGCAGCCCACAGCAAGAGGACCGCCATGGGCTTTATTTCCGACGCATTGAACCGCATCCAGCCTTCCGCCACCATTGCCATTTCCAACAAGGCGCAGGCCATGCAGGCCGAAGGCAAGGACGTGATCGGCCTTGCGGCGGGTGAACCGGATTTCGATACGCCTGACAACATCAAGGACGCCGCCATCGCGGCGATCAAGGCCGGCAAGACGAAGTACACGGCCGTTGACGGCATCGCCGAATTGAAGAAGGCCGTCGTCGCCAAGTTCAAGCGCGAGAACGGACTGGACTACAAGACCTCGCAAGTCTCCATCGGCACCGGCGGAAAGCAGGTTCTTTTCAATGCCTTGATGGCAACCGTCAACCCGGGAGATGAAGTCATTGTCCCGGCACCCTATTGGGTCAGTTATCCCGACATCGTGATGCTGGCCGGGGGAACGCCGGTCATTGTCCAGGGCCCCGCCGAGAAGGGCTTCAAGCTGCAAGCCGCTGATCTGGCCAAGGCCATCACGCCCAGGACCAAGTGGCTGATCCTCAATTCGCCGTCCAACCCCTCGGGCGCCGCCTATACCCGCGACGAACTGAAGGCGCTGGCGGATGTGTTGCTGCAGCACCCGCAAGTCTGGGTGCTGACCGACGACATGTACGAGCATCTCGTCTATGACGCGTTCGCCTTCACCACCATCGCGCAGGTCGAGCCGAAACTCTACGAGCGCACACTCACCATGAACGGTGTCTCCAAGTCCTACTGCATGACGGGCTGGCGCATCGGTTATGGCGCAGGCCCGGAATTGCTGATCAAGGCCATGGCCAAGCTGCAATCGCAGTCCACCTCCAACCCGTCCTCCATCGCCCAGTGGGCCGCCGTGGAGGCGTTGAATGGCCCGCAGGATTTCATCGCGCGCAACAACAAGGTGTTCAAGGAACGCCGCGACCTTGTGGTCTCGATGCTGAACCAGGCCAAGGGCCTGCGCTGCGCCACGCCGGAAGGGGCCTTCTATGTCTATCCCTCCTGCGCTGGCGTGATCGGCATGACGGCTCCCTCCGGCAATGTCATCAGCAACGATGAAGTGTTCGTCACCGAACTGCTGGCGTCGGAGGGCGTGGCGGCCGTGCACGGCGCTGCTTTCGGCACGTCGCCGTTCTTCCGCATCTCCTACGCCACCGCAACCAAGACCCTGGAAGATGCCTGCCAGCGCGTCCAGCGCTTCTGTGCCTCACTGCGTTGAAAGGAAAACCCATGTACGATTTTGCCATCCCGCCCATCATCCACGGATTGAAGTCTCTCGCCGCCGTCCTCAAGAAGTCCGAGGCGCATTGTGAAGCGCGCAAGATCAAGCCGGAAGTGCTGGTCGGTTTCCGGCTGTTCCCGGACATGCTGCCGCTGTCGTCGCAGGTGCAACTGGCCTCCGACTTTGCCAAGGGTGTCGGCGCCCGCCTGTCCGGCACGGCCAATCCCAGCTATGCCGACGAGGAGAAGAGTTTCGCGGACTTGCAGGCGCGCATCGCCAAGACCATCGCCTTCCTCGAATCGCTGGACCAGGAGGCCTTCGACGGCGCAGCAACGCGCATGGTGAAAGTCCGCTTGTCGCGCGATGTCGAGAAGGACATGGCGGGTGCCGAGTATT
>CALMLK010000324.1 GCA_937868035.1 uncultured Alphaproteobacteria bacterium | reverse complement strand
CATCCTCCACGATGGGATGAGAAAGCAAACGGTCGAACACGTGGCGTTCCTCCTGCGAATAACAAGATGCAACTATCCCAGGCGCGGCGAAGATGAATTGATAGACATCAAACGCCATGTCGATTGCATGCTTGCGTTGAGCTCCGGCAAAGATTTTATCCGCGCGCGCAAATTTCTCAGCCGCGGCCGACACATCAAGGGTTGTGAACCGCGGCACTTTCAAGCAACCCGGGAACAGTTCAACAAGGTTGAACAATTTCGACATGGTTCACGTAAATCATTGTAATACAACGATAAAAATAGTTTCCCTAAGTTTCTGTTAATAATTTGCCCCTACACACCGATGCATGAACGAAGCGTTCTGGAGAGTATGTCGGTGATACTGGTCGTCGAGGAAAGTGCCCATCAAGCGCGCAAGATCTACGCCGAAATGCGCAACCACGGTTATTCGATCGAGCGCATCGCACCGGACGAGCTCTATGAGGGCTCGCTTGAATTGGTCCGTACACAGATTGAAGCATTGGACCTCGTTGTCATTGGCACGGTGAGCGGCAGCGTTCCGTTGACACGTCATGCCAAGCGCTCCTTTCCCGTTCCGGTGATCGCCACCGTGTCCGGTTCAGATCCCGAAATGGCTGCGGCTCTTTTCGATGCGGGAGCAGACGACGTCGTACACGAAACCGTTGCGCTAAGTGAACTGCTGAAGCGGCTGCACCGCCTCAACCGGAGCCAGACCGACGCAACGGCGCCTGTCTGGCAGGACGGTCGTCTTGCCGTATTTGATGACGGCGCGGAGCCGTTGGTCAATGGCAAACGCATGCAGTTGCCCCGCCGCGAACAGCGCATCTTGGAATACCTCGCCAAACGGCACACCTGCCGCGTGACTCGCGAACAGATTTTTTCCGCCGCGTACGGACTATCAGAAGAAGACGCCAACGAAACGGCCGTCGACACGCATCTTTGCAGGCTGCGCAAGAAGCTCAAACTGGAACTGGGCTACGATCCCGTCTCCAGTCTGCGTCATCTCGGCTACAAACTTGTTGGCGGCCGTCGCGTGATCGAGACGGAACAGGCCGAAGCCGCACGCTGATGTGAAAGCGCCAGCATGAAATTCACCGCACCATCTTCTCGCAAGCAAGTATTGTTGTAATCACTTTCAATACTCACTTTGCGCTTGGCCCCGGCAAGTCTCCGTCCTGGTCGGGGCTTTTTTTCTCGCGGCAGCAACGTGCGTCAATCTGGCTCCCGCTTCGGCTCCCGATGCAATTCCCACGCAAAGTCCGCGTGCTTTAAGTCTGCAACAGAGGAGAAATTCCGTGGCGATGTTCAAGACAAAACCGCTCAAGGACGATGTTGCTCAAGACGTTGAAACAGGTCAGTGTGAACGCGGCCAGCAACGGCTTGCCTTCTTCAAGGCACTGCGCCGCCTGCGCAATATTCTTGAGGCGGAATACTGGTTGCTCATTCAAGGCGTCAGATACGAAGAGGCGCTTCTCGTCATGAAGAAATCGATGCTGTTTGAAACATTGTTCGACCTCGAACCCGAAGTCGGTCTGGTTCGATTCAGCGCGACCGAGATGGATGAACTGAATGCGACGAGGGAGCTTGCAGCAAAGTGTCGCGCACTTATGGTCGCCACTGCGCAGAAAGACCTCCAATAACGAATACTACGAATTTCGTTGCAGCCCCGAAGAATGCCGCCTGACCCAAATCAGCGATCACGACAACATCTCCATGTGAGCTGCCGGTCATCATCCTGCTGGCCGCCATGAACCTCATGGTCTGGACGTTGCTGATGCGTTTCCTGACCTGACTATCAAGGCAGATTGTCGCGCATGAAGATGTCGATGCGGATCCGTTCCTGCGCCTCCACCAGCGGCGCATTGTCGGCCTTGGCGATCAACACGCGCACGGCCGAGCGCACTTCATGGCCCGCGTCCTGGTTGATGATGGCATCGATCGTGCCGCGGATGAGAGCCTTGCGCGAGCCTTCCGTCACTTCGTGGGCAATGAAAACCACGTCGCCTGCCCGCCCGGACGATTCAAGTCCTGCGACGATGCCCTTGGTGCCACCACCTACGTTGTAGATGCCGATCACATCGGGGTGCTCCTTGATGAGCTGCGCCGTCAACTCGGCACTGCGCTCAACATCATCCCGGGACTCGCGGACGGGAAGGATCTGCAACCCCGGAAACTCATGCGCCATCACCTGCTCGAAGCCGAACTGACGCTCGATGTGATCGCGCAGCGACAGTGAACCGGCGAACAGCCCGATCTTGCCCTTCTGCCCGCGCAGGAAGCGGCCCATCAGGCCAGCCGCCGTGCGGCCGGCCGAGGAATTGTCGATGCCGGCAAAATGCGTCCGCTTCGAACCAGGCACGTCAGACACGAGGGTGACGACAGTCTTGCCGCGGGCAACGAGCGCGTTGATGGCCTCCCGCACCGCAGGATGGTCCAGCGCCACGACGGCGACGCCATCCACGTCGTCACGCATGTCGTCCAGAACCTGTGCCAGCAGTGGGCCGTCGAACACGTCCACCTTGCGCACAAGGATGGTGACACGCTCCGACGCCATGCGCCGGGCTGCATCTTCCACTTCCGCAGCAATGGATTGCATGAATTCGCCAGCCGTCGTGGGCAGGATGAACCACAGGCGGTAATCCTTGCCGCGTGCCAGCCGTGCCGCAATACGGTCGGGCTGGTAGTTGAGTTCACGGATGGCTGTTTCAACCTTCTCGACCGTCAGCGCTTTGACGCCGGGCCGCCGGTTCAAAACCCGGTCGATGGTGGCGACACTGACCCCTGCCCTGCGGGCCACGTCCTGAATCGTGATCTTGCTCATGCAATCGCTCTCATGGGCCATTTTCCGGGGCTGTTCAAGCTGGGGCGGCAGACCTTGTCAAACGTTGGCAACTGCGGCATGCCCTGCCTCCATGGCTCATCCCCTCAAGCTCGCCGCCGACATTGGCGGCACCTTCACCGATATTGTCCTCGAACAGGCAGACAGGCGCTGGAGCGGCAAGCTGCTGACCACCACGGCCGCACCCGAAGTCGCTGTTCTGGAAGGCGCCTTGGGCCTCATCGCCGAGGCAGGCTTCAAGCCGGAAGATGTGGACGTCTTCATCCACGGCACCACATTGGCGACCAATGCGCTGATTGAACGCAAGGGTGCCGTCACAGCC
>CALMLK010000323.1 GCA_937868035.1 uncultured Alphaproteobacteria bacterium | reverse complement strand
CGCAAACAGCGTCAGTGGCAGCAGGACCAAGAGTCGCTGCCTCGCACGTGGCGGAACATGCCACCACTTGCTGGGCGCGGTCTCTCCTGCCGGCAGCCCGGCAGGAGTTTCAGGTTTGTGCAAGACGGATTCCATCATCACACGGTGGCGAAAACCGTTGGCGCTTTGCCATCCTTGTTGAAGGCGCTGATGATCCAGGCACCATCCTTTTGGCCGCCCATCCCCGGCGCACCGGCAGGCATGCCAGGCAAGGTGATGCCAGCGATGGCTGGCTTCTCGGAGAGTAGCTTGTTGACGATTTCGATGGGCACGAGTCCATCAACGGCGTAGCCCTCCACCATCATGGTGTGACAGCCTTGCAGGTCTGGCGGCACACCGGCATCGGCACTGATCTGCGACAGGTTGTTCACAGACCTGACGTCGACCTTGAAGCCATTCTGTTCGAGATAGGCGGCATAGGCTTCGCAACAGCTGCATTGCGGATTTTTGTAGAGAACAGCGGCAATGGGTGCGGCGAAGGCCGGCCTGGTGATCGCCATTGCCAAAGCGGCGAGGGCCGTGCGGCGGGTGAATTTCATGTCATTACTCCACGGCATAGACGGGTGTTTCGGTGCTGCCCTTGGTGAAGGCGTAAATCGTCCAAGGTTCCATCTTCTCGCCACCCATGCCCGGTGCGCCCATGGGCATGCCGGGAACGGAGAGGCCGGTGATGTTCTGCGGCTGCGCGATGAGGAACTTCTTCAGCGTGTTGATGGGAACGAAGCCATCAACCACATGGGGACCGACCTTGATGGCATGGCAGCCCTGGAGACTGTCGGGCACCCCAAGCGAGGTGCTGACCTGGGCCAGGTCATTTGTCGGAATGAGCTTCACTTTGAGCGGGCCTTCCTTTTCCAGATAGGCGGCATAGGCCTCGCAGCAGGAGCAGGTGGGATTCTTGTACATGGTCATTTCAATTTTGTTCGTCGTGTCTGGCGTAGCCGCCATGGCCGGTATCAATGGCGCTGGCGCGGCCAGCGCCATCGCGATTGCGGCAATTTGAAAGTTACGTTTCATGGGTCTTCTCCTTTGGTTGATATTTGTCATTCACGTCACGCGGAACACGGTCATCAGGCCACTCATGGAATGGTCGATCACATGGCAGTGCCGCATCCAGTCGCCCGGATTGTCGGCGACGAAAGCGCTTTCGAGAATATCGGCGGGAGCCATCAGCACCGTGTCCTGCCATGGGTCGTGTGGCACCGGCGCGCCGTTGCGCGTGAGGACTTTCATGCTGAAGCCATGAATGTGCATGGGGTGCCACCAGGCTGTCTGGTTGCGCAAGGTGAGATGGCAGGTCTGGCCGCGTTTCAGCGTGAAGGCTGGCGCCATTCCGGCCATGCCATCACCCGTCATCGACATGCCATTGATCGCCCAGGAGGGGCTTTTGCCCATGCCAGACATGTTCATGCCCGGCATGCCGCCGAGCCCCTTGAGCTTACCGCCACCCATCATGCCGCCCCGCAAAACGATCTCCTGGCGGAGCGCATGCGTGAGTTCGGGTTCTGCGAGTGGATTGGGCGTCAGTCTCAATGGTGCATCGAGAGGATTGTCCCGCAGCGGCGCACCGCTCTCATAGGCGATGCTGGTCAAGGTGTAAGCAAGGCCGTCATAAAAATCATCGGTGACGGCATAGCTCTTGCCGCTCTCGCCAGTCAGGTCGAGCACGATGTCGGCGCGCATGGCGGGTGCCAGCACGATGCGGCCATCTTCTGGTTCATGCGGTTCGCAAGGCTGGCCATCAAGGGCGATGACCACAGGCCTGTGGTTTTCGAAGCGAAGGGCCATCATGCGGGCCACACAAGCATTGGCGAGGCGCAACCGGATGCGCTCACCCGCTCTAACGGCGAAATCCTTGGGTTCTGCGCGATTGATGGTGACCACGTTGCCGACACGGCCCGACATCATGGCATCCATGGCACTGCCGAAGCGGTTACTGAGTTCGCCGCTCTGATCGAGCCGCCAATCCTGCAACAGCCACAGCACGTCGCGATCCACCGCAACGGGTTCGCGCTCCTCAACGATCAACGCGGCGGCAAGGCCACGCCCGATTTCCTCAAGGCTGTTGGCATGGGGGTGGAACCAGAAGGTTCCGGCATCGGGTGGTGTGAATTCGTAAACGAAGGTCTCGCCCGGCTTGATGGGCGGTTGGGTGAGGCCCGGAACACCATCCATAGAGTTGAACATGCGGATGCCGTGCCAATGAACCGTCGTGTCCTTGTCGAGGCCGTTCTCCACAACAAGGCGCACGGGTTCACCCTGCTTGAGCCGCAACACGTTGCCTTGCAGTGAGCCCGAATAGCTCAACGTGACAGTCTCGCGCCCTTCATCACCCAAGAGGTGTGCGGAAGCGGGAGCGGCCCGCAGCCGAAACTCATTGGCGGCGAAAGCGCTGGGCGCAAGCATCGAGGATGCAAATGGAAGCGTTGCGCCGCCCAGCAGCAACTGACGCCGTGAAATTGTTGTAAAGGGTCGAAGAAACACGCTGAATGACTCCGGCAATTGCGTTGAAGCCTGTGTGCGATTTGCACACGCGGCCTTACCGCCCCCGCCGCTCAGCGCGGAAAGGGCAGATCAAACGATGTCGGAGGTTCGCGGAGGATAGGGGTCGGGAACGCGATCGCGCCCGAAGAGCTTATCGCTCTGCAGATGATGGCGGACTGGGACGGAATTCATTT
>CALMLK010000322.1 GCA_937868035.1 uncultured Alphaproteobacteria bacterium | reverse complement strand
AAATGGTGACACCGTTTAGGAAGAGCTTGTAGAAACCGCCGATGAATGCGTTGCCGTTCGTGAAAGCGAGGGTATAGCCATAGATCACCCACAGGATGGCGAGCAGGCTGAAGACGACGAAGACTTGCATCAGCACCGAGAGCACGTTCTTGCTGCGCACAAGGCCGCCGTAAAACATGGCAAGGCCCGGCACCGTCATGAAGACAACGAGACTGGTTGCCACCAGCATCCAGGCGGTATCGCCCTTGTTCACCGATGCCGCGGCGAAGGCATTCGTCGCGGGAAGGAGCAGGGACAGCAGCGTGCCTCCCGCCAGGGCCGCAAGTGGCCGTTTCAATGTGTCCGTCAAAGACATGCGCATTTCCTTTTTGCGTGAGAGGATGATTTCAAAGTGCGGCGGAGCCGGTTTCGCCGGTGCGCACGCGCACGGCGAGTTCGAGCGGGAGCATGAAGATCTTGCCGTCCCCGATCTGTCCGGTCTGGGCGGCGATCTGGATCGCCTCGACGACCCGGTCGGCGATGGTATTGTCGACGGCCACCTCGATCTTGATCTTGGGAACGAAACTCACGGCATATTCCGCACCGCGGTAGAATTCCGTGTGGCCGCGCTGGCGGCCGTGGCCTTTTGCTTCGGTGACGGTGATGCCCTGGATGCCGAGAGCCCCCAGTGCCTCGCGCACCTCCTCAAGCTTGAAGGGTTTGATGATTGCGACGATATACTTCATGTGACGAAAGCCCTTTCCGGGTATGCCCCTGCTGTTGACCGGACTCCGCAACTCAAGAGTCGTGCCAGATCACGAGGGAACTCAAGACATTGAAATTGCAGTGTTTTATGAATCTGACTATTCAGCATAACCCGGAGATTGCCTGTATTATAAGCAGTACGAATTGCGTGATGGATTTTTAATCAGGATTTCCGCCCATGACTGCCACCTCTTTTTACTCCCCTGACTTTGACGCCATCATCGTGGGCGGCGGACCCAATGGCCTTGCCATGGCGCTGGCTCTGGCAGGCCGGCAGGCAACACCTGCTGCGCGGGTTCTCGTCCTCGACGCCCGCGACCCCCGTTCCTTTGCCGCCGCCGGAAACGACACGCGGGGGTCCGCCCTGACGCGGGCCACGCAGAATGTCTTCAAGGGATTGGGCTGCTGGGACGACTTGCGCGATCACGTGGCCGAGATGCGAGAGATCATCGTCACGGACGGAACGGGCGCGCTGGATGCCCGCCCCGCCTATTTGTCCATTGCCGCGGCGGAAGGTGCCGCCGCAGCAGTCATCACGGAAAACCGCTGGATCGCGTCCGCGCTCATGGCAGCGGTCGAGCGTTCAACCGGCGTTGTCATCCAGGGCGGTGTGACCGTCACGACCATCACTCAGGAACCGGGCGGCGTGCGCGTGTCTCTCGCCGATGGCTCCAGCGTGAAGGCGCCCCTGCTGGTCGGGGCCGACGGGCGACATTCCCACGTGCGCAAGACCCTCGGCATTGAAGTGGATGGTCATGATGACCATCAGGTTGCACTGACGTTCTCCATTTCCCACGCGCTGCCCCATGGACTCCGGGCGGAGGAACACTTCTCCGCCACAGGCGTCATTGCATTCCTTCCCCTGCCGGGAAATCGGTCATCCATCGTGTGGGGCACGTCGCCCGACGAGGCGGCGCGGCTGATGAAACTCGATGACACGTCCTTTGAGGATGAATTGAATGCGAAGGCCGGTCCGCATCTCGGGCGAATTGCACTGGAAGGTACCCGTCAGGCCTATCCGCTGCGGCGGCAGGTGGCGCGCGCCATCACCGGGCCGCGTACGGCCCTGATCGGCGATGCGGCGCATATCATTCATCCCCTCGCAGGACTTGGCCTCAATCTCGGATTCAAGGATGTCGCGGCACTGGCCGATTGCGTGAGTGAAGCGCTGCTGCGCGGAGAGGATATCGGCTCAGTCAATGTGCTTGAGCGCTATGCCCAATGGCGGCGGTTCGACATCGCTTCCACGATTGCCGCAATGGAAGGCATGAATGCGCTTTTCGTCAACGACTGGCCCGTGCTGTCGCAACTCAGAAAGGCGGGCCTCAAACTCGTCGACAAGATGCCGAGGGTCAAGACCGCACTGATGGAAGAGGCTGCGGGCATGAGCGGTACACTGCCGCGCCTCATGCGGGGCATGTGAGGTCAGGCGCGGGAAAGGCCTGCTGCCTTCACCTTCTGGTCATACGCCGCCATGAGAGCGTCGCCTTCACGCATCAGCTTCATCAGATAGGGCCATGTGTAGATGCCGGTGGAATGCCCATCGTCAAAGATGAGGCGGAGGGCATAGTTGCCGACAGCTTCGACCTTGCCGATCTTCACCTTGCTCTTGCCCCAGACCAGTTGCTCCTGGCCGGGGCCATGACCCTTTACTTCCGCGCTGGGACTTTCCACGCGCAACAGTTCGGCCGTGATTGTTCCTTGCTCGCCGCTGTCGAATGCGACGTGCAATTCCGTTCCGCCCTGCTGGACACGGATGTCGGTGGGCCAAGCGTTAGTCACGGTTGAGCTCACGGGCTTCCTCGGCAAGCATGATGGGAATGCCATCGCGGATGGGATAGGCGAGTCCGGCTGCGCGCGAGACAAGTTCCTGCCGCTCCGCATCATAGACGAGCCGAGTCTTGGTCACAGGGCAGACCAGGCGTTCGAGCAGCTTGGGATCGGGAACGCCGGTCATTGCAGGCGCGCCCCCTTGGCGCCGCCGGACAGGGCAAGTTCCGTGAGCGCGATCAGCATGTCTGCCCGTGCCTGCAAGTCATTGGCCTCCAGCAGGGCCTGTTTCTCCGGCGCGGGATAAGGTGCCAGCTGAGACAGGGTGTTGACCAGAAGCTCTGTCGGAATCTGCTCAACCTCGCTCCAGTTGGCGCTCATGTTGTTGGCTTCGAGGTATTGGCGGAAGGCGCGGATGACGGCCGCGCGGTTGACCGCACGCGCATTGTTCTCGCTCACGAGGTCTGCAGCGAAGCCGGAATAGTCAGCTTCAACCTGGCGGAAGGGCGTCGTCACATCCAGTTCCTTCCTGATGGTGAAGCGGCACACGCCCGTCAGGGATATGAGGAAGCGATCGTCCTCCGCCTCCGAGTAGGACGTGATGCGGCCAAGACAGCCCACCTGCGAAAGGGCTGGCGTTTCGCCCGTATCACCGGGACGAGGCTGGATCATGCCAATCAGATGGTTGCCGGACATGGCATGTTCGACCATGGCGAGGTATCGCGGCTCAAAAATATTCAGCGGCAGATCCGTGCGGGGCAGAAGCAAGGCTCCCGAAAGCGGGAACACGGGAATCACCGGAGGCAGTTCACTGATCGACGTGTAGCGCGGCACGGCACGTCTCCTTCCACCTTACGAGAACAGGACAGACGACAGCTTGCGGCGTCCCTGAAGCGTTGCGGCGTCCTGCGGACCCCAGGCTTCAAAGAACTGCACAAGCTGCTTGCGGGCCGCGCCATCGTTCCAGGCGCGGTCCTTGCGAATGACGAAAATCAGATGATCGGTCGCCCCGGCGCGGTCGCCCGTTCCGTTGAGCAGGGTTGCCAGTTCGAGGCGGGCCTCGAAGTTGTTGGGATCAGCAGCGATGGCCTGTTCCAGCTTGGCAATGCCGCTCGTATCCACCGGATTGAGCAGAAGATCGAGGGCGGCGCGGGCGCTGACGATCAGCGGATCATTGGCCTTGTCGGCTGGCACGGCGTCCAGCGTGTGTTGCGCCGCCTCGATCTGACCTGATTCCATCGCAGCCTGTGCCTGCAAGGCATAGGCCTCGCTCTGGGTCTGGTCAGCCGTCAGGATCTGGCCCGTGATATCGAGGGCAGCCTCGTAATCCTTCTGCGCCACGGCGGCGCGCGCCATGGCCAGGGCCGAGGCGATCTGTTCTGCAAGGCCGCCCATCTTCGTGAGCCGCGTGATGAACTGGCGGATCTGTGATTCGGGCAGGGCTCCCATGAAGCCATCCACGGGACGGCCGTCAACAAAGGCAAAAACAGCGGGAATGGATTGCACCCGCAACTGTCCGGCATAGGCCGGGTTCTCGTCGATGTTGACCTTGACGAGTCTCACCTTGCCATTGTTCTCGCGCACCACCTTCTCGATCATGGGGCCGAGTTGCTTGCAGGGGCCGCACCAGGGTGCCCAGAAATCAACGATGACGGGCACTTCGCGCGACGCATCCATCACGTCCTTGGGAAAGGACGCGTCCGTCGCGTCGAGTATCATGGCGGCGGGTGCGCCTGTTGCGGCTGAATCGAGGATCATGCTCATGAATATTTCCGGTGTTTGTGGCCGTTATTTGGGAGGTTTCAACGGTTACGGCAAGGGATCACTGACGGAGACCACGCGGGGATGATGGCCGCAGGCCTTGATGAAAGTTACAAGTTCGCCCGATGAAATGGTTGTAGTGGCCGCATTTTGCAGGGGATGGAAGTTGAGTTGCGCCTCCTGCATCATGCGCTCGTCCAGAATGACGTTGGTGCGGACAGCCTTGTCGTTGATGAGTCCGAAGGGCGTCACGGATCCCGGTTCAACGCCCAGGACTTCCATCAACAGGTCGGGCTTCCCGAAGGTCAGGCGCTTCGATCCGATCTTTGCGGGGGCAGTTTTGAGGTTGATCACCGAATCCTCCAGCGCCACGATCAGCCAGAGCACGCCCTTCTCGTCCTTGCAGAACAGGTTTTTGCAATGGCCGCCGGGAATGCCGTCATGCACCTTCTTGGCTTCTTCCACGGTGAAAACCGGATCGTGTTCCGCCGTTTTCACGGTAATGCCGAGCCCCGCCAACATGTCGAAAAGCTCTTGGCGCGTTGCAGGCATTGGCAAAAATCCTTCTGATAACAATTGCAAACGACGCTATTGCATTTGCAGTCGGCTTAGGCAATAAGACGCCCCGCCGGATGCATATCAACCGTCGCATCGGGCCGCTAAGCGGGCGTAGCTCAGGGGTAGAGCATAACCTTGCCAAGGTTAGGGTCGCGCGTTCGATTCGCGTCGCCCGCTCCATTTTCTCTCCAGATATCATTGTCCATCGGACCGGTTCAAATCCGGGCCGTGGCCGACTGTTGCCCGCCCCAGCATGTCTGAAGCGGGACGCCCCGGTCTTGGTGAGGTGCGGCCGCCTCTATTCGATCCGCACCGCCGTGCCACAGGCCGTCACCATCAGCATCGAACCGTTGGTCCCTACCGTCTCGTAGTCGATGTCGACACCAATGACCGCGTTGGCGCCCAGCCGGGCTGCCTTGTCCGTCATCTCCGCCACTGCGGTCTGGCGGGCATCGTTGAGCACCTTTTCATAGGAGCCGGAACGGCCGCCGACGATATCGCGGATGGAAGCGAAGAGGTCACGGAACAGGTTGGCGCCGAGGATCGCCTCACCGGCGACAAGCCCCTTGTATTCGACAATCCGATGGCCTTCGACGGTATTGGTGGTGGTGACGAGCATGATGTCCTCCGGTTGAGCGGAAGACATGTGGCCCGGCGCGCGGTGAATTCAAGCCGTCAGTGGCGGAAGTGCCGCTGACCTGTGAAGATCATCGCCAGCCCGCGGTCATCGGCGGCCTTGATGACGTCGTCGTCCTTGATGGAACCGCCGGGCTGGATAATGGCGGTGGCGCCGGCATCCGCAGCAGCCTCGACACCGTCGGCGAAGGGGAAGAATGCATCGGATGCCAGCACCGCGCCCTTCACAAGGGGCACATCACCACCTGCATGGCGTGCCGCATCCAGCGACTTGCTGACGGCAATCCGGGTGGAATCGATTCGCGACATCTGGCCCGCGCCAATTCCCACGGTGGCGCCATCACGGGCAAAGACGATGGCGTTGGATTTCACATGCTTGGCCACAAGCCAGGCGAACTGCAAGTCGGCCAGCTCCCGTGCTGTCGGCGCGCGTTTGGTGACGGTGCGGGTCGAGATTTCCGCCAATCCCGTCGCATCGCGCGTCTGAACCAGCAGGCCGCCGGCAATCGTCTTCACGCTGCGGGTCGCGCGCTTCGGATCAGGGAGTTGCGGCAAGAGCAGAAGCCTCAGGTTCTTCTTTGCGGCGATGATCGAGAGCGCCTCGTCCGAAGCGCCGGGGGCAAGGATCACTTCTGTGAAAATGGCGCTGATGGCCCGCGCTGTCTCCGCATCCAGCGGCTGGTTCAAGGCGATGATGCCACCAAAGGCGCTCACCGGGTCGCAGGCCAGTGCCTTGCCATAGGCATGTGCCAATGAGAGGCCCGTCGCAACGCCACAGGGGTTCGCGTGCTTGACGATGACACAGGCGGGTGCCTCGGCGCTGAATTCAGCGACGCATTCGAGGGCTGCATCGGCATCGTTGATGTTGTTGTAGGAGAGTCCCTTGCGCTGCACCTGGCGTGCATCCAAGAGTCCCGTGCGGCCGTCGGCGCTGCGATAAACGGCGGCGTGCTGGTGGGGATTCTCACCGTAGCGCAAGGCCAGCGCCTGCTGTCCGGCCAGGATGATGCGGGGTGGAAGTTGTTCATTTGCGCGCGCCTGAAACCACGCGGCAATGGCCGCATCGTAACTGGCGGTGCGGGCAAAAGCCTTGGCCGCGAGTGAGGTGCGCAGTGCCGTTGTGGTGGCGCCATCATGGGCGGCAAGATCGTCCAGAACCGCGGCGTAGTCAGACGGGTCCACGACCACGGCCACGCTCTCGTGATTTTTCGCGGCAGCCCGGATCATGGCCGGTCCGCCCACGTCGATATTTTCAATCGTGTCCTCATCGGACGCGCGGCGGGCAACCGTCTCCTCGAAGGGATAGAGATTGACGACGAGGAGGTCGATGTTGCGGATGTTGTTGTCGGCCTGAGCCTTTTCGTGCACGGCATTGCCGCGCACGCTCAGAAGTCCGCCGTGGATGGCGGGATGCAGTGTCTTCACGCGCCCGTCCATGATTTCGGGAAAGCCCGTCACGTCCGAGACATCGCGCACGGCCAGTCCTTCGTGGCGCAGGAGTTTTGCCGTTCCGCCCGTCGACAGCAGTTCAATGCCACGGGCAGAAAGAGCCTTGGCAAAGGCGACGAGGCCCGTCTTGTCGGAAACCGACAGCAGGGCGCGGACAACGGGGCGGAGAGCTTCGGACGTCATGGCGCGCCTCTTAGCCAATGCTGTCCGTCACCGGAACCGCTAATTTCAGAGAAGGCGGGGTGCGGCACTTTCCCGGCCGCGCTGTTTTCCCGGCCTGGCGGGGCGGTCCTGCCGCGACACGCGCTTCAGGGCGAAGTTCAAGGGATGGGAACTGCCTGCCTCAGCAACAATGCGGAAGCAACCGGATTCCAGTTCGACGCTACCCGCGCGCACCAGAAGCTGCCAGGCCGTACCTGAGGCAGGAACGATCATCGCTGCCGTCCCGTGATGTGTGGTGGAAAGTCTTGTCTGTTCGGGAACATGCAGAAGATAGGAGACGGCACCTTGCCCCGGCGAGATGTCTTCGACACGCAGGTCGCTACCATCGCCCGACAGGAAGATCGCAAGGTGCTGCCGCTGACCATCGCCCACAGGTCCCTGTACCTCGGCCAGCGATCCTCCTGCCGCGCAGATGAGTGTGGACGACAGTCCGTTCATTGCCCCGGCAGCCTGCACCTGCTCCAGCCAGAGGAGCGGGCGTCCTGCGTCGGTCACTTCCATCCGCAAGGGCACGGATTGCCGGGGCGAGGAGAGTGCAAGAAACGCCAGCGTTTGCGTCCCCACCAACCGGGCATGGCCTGCGTCTGCGGCAAGTGCGCTCTCGCGCAGTGCCTGCAGGGGGACATGACTTCGCAGGCCAGCGGCTTCTGCAAAGGCCAAAGTGCCGTCTGTCCGGCTCAAGAGTGAGAGATAGGCGTTGATGCGGTTGCGCAGGGACAGCAGCTGCGGGCTGATGATGTCCTCCGCCCGTTCCAACCCTTCCATCACCGCCGCCAGTTCGCCTTGCAGCTGCACAAGGTCGTCGATGGTGCCGTCGCGCAGGCTGCCGTCGCCGTGCAACAGTGCGTCGAGGGCGTCCGCAAGCTCAGCGACGATCCGGAGGCGTTGATTGTCACTGCTGCGGGTGGCGAGGTGTGCTGCGAGCAGGGCCAACGCGCGGGCGAAGGCTTCCGCAGGTGTTGCCGGTTTCATGCGCAATACCGGGACCTGCGCCCGCAGGATGGCTGCGGCAGCAAGGGCAACGGCAGCGGGGCTCTGTGCTGCGGCAATGGCCGGCGCATCCACCGCGAGGTTGAACAGCGTTGCGATCTGACCGGCGCGGCTTTGGCGCGGAGGGGGCTGCTTCATCCATCCTGCAAGTAGGCGCAACGCCAGCAGGCCGTGGAGCGGCCGGGCGCTGGCCCGGAAGCTGGACAGCCAATCCATCCTCCGCAGTTCCGCCTTCCAGGCCGCGGAGGCCGAGGCGGCCGAAGATGAGAAAACCGTGTCCGGCAGTGCGGTGACGCTGGTGCCCGCGAAGGCATAGACGCCGCCATACATGGCTTCGGCCATCTGCGTGCTGGCTGACGTGGGTCGCGCGAGGATCACTCCGCTCAGCTGGACGGCGGGAACAGCATGGTGCGGTGAGACTGGCAAGCGCTCGCGTCCTGCCTGAAGGCGCAGGGTCGACAGGACGGGATGCAGTACCGTCCTGAACAGCGATGTGACGCGGTCAGCCATGATCCAATCTTGCGTGCGGAATGGAGGCAAGCTTCCGACCAGATGGTTAATGAAATGCTAACGGCTGGACGCCGGCGTCACGTTATCCCCAGGGACCGCGCCGGACTTCCGGCTCGGCGGGCGCACGGGCAAGCGCGGCTGAAAAGCCCGATTCCCGCGACATGGCCTGAAGGGCGGCAATGCGCGATTCCGTGGCCGGGTGCGTCGAGAAGAGATTGTCCAGACCCAGACCGGAAAGGGGATTGATGATGTAGAGATGGGCAATGGCGGGATTGTTTTCCGCTTCATCGTTGCGCAAACCCTGCGCCGCCATGGAAATGCGCTGCAGGGCCGAGGCGAGCGCAAGGGGCTTGCCCGAAATTTCTGCACCACCGCGATCGGCTGCGTATTCCCGCGTCCGGCTGATCGCCATCTGCACGATCATGGCAGCAAGCGGCGCAAGGATGACCAGCAGGATCTGTCCGATGGCACCGCCCGGTGCATTGCGGTCGCGGCCACCGAAGAGAAATCCGAAGTTGGCCAGCATGGCGATGGCACCTGAAATCGTCGCCGTCATGGCCATGATCAAGGTGTCGCGGTTCTTCACGTGGGCCAGCTCGTGGGCCATCACGCCCTCAATCTCATCGGGAGAAAGGGTGCGAAGCAGTCCCGTCGTTGCCGCTACGGCAGCATTGGCCGGGTTCCGGCCCGTAGCAAAGGCATTGGGCTGGTCGGAGTCGATCACATAGACCTTAGGCATGGGAAGTCCCGCATTGCGCGCGAGACGGTCGATGAGGCGATGAAACTCGGGGAGATCGGATGGACCTGCCTCCCGCGCACCGGCCATGCGCAGCACCATCTTGTCGGCATTCCAGTAGGCGAAGAGATTGGTGGCGATGGCAAAGGCCAGCGCCATGACCATGCCCGTCTCGCGGCCCAGGGCATAGCCAATGGCGAGGAACAGCGCGGTCATCGCTGCCATCAGAATTCCGGTCTTCATCATGTTCACGGGATCAGCCTCTTTTGTCGCCGCGGTTCCCGCCCTAGATGGTGAGGCACATGGAGCTTTGCAAGAATGAGCGAGAGAGTGCTGACACCTGAAGCAGAACGCGCGCTGGCCGAGGCCGAAGCGCGGCGGAAGGCTGCACGGCAGGCGTCCCTGCCAACGGAAAAAGGCGGCCCGAAGGGTCCGGAACCCACGCGCTTCGGTGATTGGGAAAAGAAGGGCCTGACGTCAGATTTCTGATCAGGCAAAGCCCAGGTCACGGCGGATTTCGCCTGGGCTGACGCCAGCGTCCCGGAGATCTGCAAGGCTGGTGTCACCTTTCGATTTCGCCAGCTTGCGGCCACTGTCATG
>CALMLK010000321.1 GCA_937868035.1 uncultured Alphaproteobacteria bacterium | reverse complement strand
GCAAAACTGGTGACCACGGGCAGAAGCCCCGCCATCGTGTGGGAATGGCCCTTGGCATCGATTAGGCCTTCGCCCAGCACCATGTAACCACCGCATTCGCCGTAGACGAGGCCACGGGCGGCGCGAAGCCCGCCGAGGAAGACGGTGTTGGCCGCAATTTGTCCAGCGTGGAGTTCAGGATAACCCCCGGGGAGGAATATGGCGTCGGCATCAGCATCCGGGGCCTCGTTGGCCAGCGGCGAGAAGAAACTGATGTCCGCACCCGCCCGCCGCCAGCTTTCCAGAAGATGCGGATAGACGAAAGAAAATGCACGGTCGCGGGCGATGGCAATCCTCTGGCCCAGAGGCGGAAGTGATTCGCGAATCACTGATTCGACAAGGGGTTGGGCGGCAATTCCCAGAATCCTGTCAAGAATTGTTTCATGTGTAACAGCTGAGGCAATGCGTTCGAGAAATCGCTCAAGCTCTTGATTTTCCTCTGCTTGTATCAAACCAAGGTGGCGAGAGGGCAGATGAAGTGAGTCGTCTTGCCGCAGCACGCCGAGCACGCGTTCGCCAAGAGCATCGCGAAGAATTGCCTCGTGGCGGTCGCTGGCAACGCGGTTGAGAATGACGCCGCCGCTCTTCAAGCCGAGCTTGAAACGGGTGAAGCCGTGAACGAGTGCCGCCACCGATTGACCTTGATGGCGCGCATCGACGGTGAGCAACACGGGAACTTGAAGCAAATGGGCGAGATCGGCTGTGGAGCCGCGCAAGCTGCCACGCGGCCCGTCAAACAGCCCCATGACACCTTCGATGATGAGGATGTCGGCATCCTGGCTGGCAATGTCGAGGATGGCGGCGATCTGGCCGTCGTTCATGGCCCAAGGATCGAGGTTGAAGCAGGGACGTCCGGTCGCGGCCTCGTGGAATCGCGGGTCGATATAGTCAGGACCGATCTTGGCCGAGCTGACTTTCAGCCCGCGGTTGCGCAGCGCGCGGAGCAAACCCAGGGTCACAAGAGTCTTGCCGCTGCCTGACGCCGGGGCGGCAACCACAATGGCCTTAGCCAATCGGATTCTCCCGGAGCGGGCCCTTGTACCAGTCAAGCAGGCTCCGCCAATCCGCCGCGTGACCGATAACGACGATGGCGGGTGTCGGCGGATCGTTGGCCGCAACAAATGCACCGGCTGCACCCAAGGTGGTGGATGCAATCTCCTGGTGCGGCATCGAAGCATTGGAGAGGATGGTCACCGGATCATCAGCCGGGCGGCCGCTTTCCAACAACGCTGTGGCAATTTCACCCAGATGCTTGACCGCCATGTACATGACGATGACTGGCGAGGCGACGGAGACAGCAGGCCAGTTGACGCTGGCCGGCATGTTGCCGTTGGCATCGTGGCCGGTGAGGAACAGCACTGAATGGTTGGTGTCACGGTGGGTGGCCTGCATGCCGGCATAGGCGAGACCGCCGATGCCGGCTGTAATCCCCGGGACAATGCGGAAGGGAATCGCGGCAGCGGCCAGATGCTGGCACTCCTCGCCGCCCCGGCCGAACATGAACGGATCGCCGCCCTTCAGGCGCAACACCCGTTTGCCCAACCGGGCGAGGTCGATGAGGCGCAGCGTGATATCGCTCTGTGTGGGCGAAGGCTTGCCGCCGCGCTTGCCTGCATATTCGAGTTCGGCACCGGCCTTGACCCAGCGGAGAATGTCCGGGTTCACCAGCGCGTCATAGACCACGACATCGCAGGACTGGAGGGCATGATAACAGAGTAGCGACATGAGGCCGGGAGCACCCGGACCAGCACCGACCAGCCAGACCCAGCCCGGCTCGAACGCTGGGAAAGGTTCGGCGTCCAGCCGCGAGAAGCCAGATGATTGCGTGACGGATTCCGGCCAGTTACCGATCCGCTGTGTAGAACTTCGTTCCATGGCGGCCTTATACATTGGCCTTGGCCGGATAGAGAAGCACGAAGGCGAATGAAGGCGCGGCATTTGCGGCATCCGTCCGGCCCTCGAACGTCCAGCCGAAAGCACCTCACAGGAATTGGCCCTCGGTCATTCGTATTGCGCCCGGCATGCTGGAATTGTGGTGGTTGTCCGGGGCGCTGGCAACTATACCTCGTCTGATGAGCGGCACACGGCAAGACAAGCCAGAAGGAGAATTACGGCGCGGTTGGACGACGGGTGCCTGCGCTACCGCGGCCGTCAAGGCGGCTGTCACGGCGTTGCGAACCGAGAAATTTCCCGATCCGGTGACGATTGCGCTTCCAAAGGGCGAGAGGCCGGCCTTCGCCATGGCTCTCGAAGAACGGGGCGATGGCTGGGCCAGGGCGGGCATCATCAAGGATGCGGGAGATGATCCCGATGTCACGCATGGCTGCATGGTGGTGGCGACGGTGCGTGAGGGCGGCGACGGCATCCGTTTCACGGCAGGCTCAGGCGTCGGGACAGTCACAAAGGCCGGACTACCCGTTCCGCCGGGCGAGCCAGCCATCAATCCGGTACCCCGGCAGATGATGCGTGCGGTTCTGGCCGAGATCGGAATCAGGGATGCCGAGATCGAGATTGCCATTCCGGGTGGCGAGGCGCTGGCACTGAAAACCTGGAACCCCCGGCTTGGGATTGTTGGCGGCTTGTCGGTCCTCGGCACAACGGGCGTGGTCCATCCGTTCTCGTGTGCCGCATGGATTGCCTCGATCCACCGCGGCGTCGATGTCGCGCGCGCCATGGGGCTTGATCACGTGGCAGGCTGTACCGGATCGACGTCGGAAGATGCCGTGCGGGAGCGGTTCGGTTTGCCGCTGGAAGCAATGCTGGACATGGGTGACTTTGCCGGAGGACTGCTCAAATACCTGCGCGGGCACCCCGTGGCGCGGGTGACGATCGGCGGCGGCTTCGGCAAGATATCGAAACTCGGGCAGGGTGCTCTCGATCTGCATTCAGGGCGCAGTCAGGTGGAACTGGGATGGCTTGCCGATCTGGTGCCGGAACTGCCGCGCGAAAAGGTGATGGCGGCCAACACGGCACAGGACGTGCTGAACATGGCCGCAGGGATCGACCTCGCTGGCCGCGTCGCACAGTCGGCGCTCGCAACCGTCAAGACGGTGCTGCGCGGCGCACCCGTTCAGGCAGATGTGATCATCGTGGCCCGGACGGGCGAAATAATCGCCCATGCCCGCTAACCGCATCCTCATTCTCGGCGGAACACGGATGGCGCGGGACTTGGCGGCGGCACTGGTGCGGGCCGGGTTCGACGTCATCACCTCTTTGGCGGGCGTCACCGATCAACCGGTCTTGCCCGAGGGCGCGGTGCGGCGCGGAGGGTTCGGCGGGACGGATGGCCTCGTGCGCTATATCCAGGAGACAGGAATTGCCGCTCTGGTCGACGCGACCCATCCGTTTGCGGCGCAGATGTCGGCGCATGCGGGCGAGGCGGCAGACCGTCTTGGCGTGCCGTTGCTGCGGCTTGAGCGGCCGGCATGGGAGCGGCAAGCAGGCGACCGATGGACATTCGTGACATCGGCTGAGGAAGCAGCCGCGTCCTTGCCATGCGGTGCGCGTGCCTTCGTCACCATCGGGCGCAAGGAGATCGGCGCCTTTTTCGCACGGACGGACATTCGCGGCGTGGCGCGGATGATTGAGCCGCGGGGACTCGAGGTGCCCGACGGCTGGAAAGTGATTCTTCAGCGGCCGCCGTTCAGTCTCGGCGATGAGATGTCACTCATCACTCATCATGCCATCACACATGTGGTCGCAAAGAATGCAGGCGGCGCTGAAACGGAAGAAAAACTTTCTGCGGCGCGGCAGCTTGGCCTTCCCGTCATCCTGTTGGCGCGGCCGTCGAAGCCCGCTGTCCAGAGCTTCATGAGCGTCGAGGATACCGTCGGCGCGCTCCGCATCAAGCTTTTGCCTTGACCCGATGGGCGTTTCCCGCTTCTCTAAGGGCAGAGGGGTGACAATCGATACAAGATCGCCTCCAGGGAGCAAACCAACGTAACAGCGGCGCCATGCAAAGCGTTGCCGGCGGGACAGGGGCAAGATTGTCGTCAATGACCATCGCAGACTCTTTCACCGCGCCGCACAGGTGAGAAAGAGGTTAGTCAATGAAAAGCACAGTTATGGCCTGGGTTCTGGGAGCTGCCGTCAGCGCCATTGCCGCTACGTCGGCGATGGCCGGCACGCTCGAGGCCGTGAAGCAAAAGGGCTTCCT
>CALMLK010000320.1 GCA_937868035.1 uncultured Alphaproteobacteria bacterium | reverse complement strand
ACGATGTTCATGACGGGGGCCACATACATCAGTTGCGGCCAAAACAAAAGAAACTGCCGCAAGGCCCCCCGGCCCTGCGGCAGTCTCGGTATCACCCCTCGAAGGATCGAGCGATCAGCCTGCAGCGCGCATGCGGAACGGCAGGATCACCGCGCCACCGTCGTTGGCGGCGGTCATCATGGGCATGGCCAATGGAGCCGCCTGCACAGGCACAGGAGCGGCGATGGCGGATGACCGGACGGCCGTACCCATGGCGCTCGCCGAAAACAGGCCGGAGCCCATTTCGACAATCTCGAACCGCACGCCGATGATCGAATCCGCGCCCATGGCTTCCGCCTGGCGAATGAGGGCCGCTTCGGCGTCCTCGCGCGCCTTGTTGAGGCCTTCGGCCACATCGGCGGTGCTCATGTATTCCACCGCGCGAATGCCGCCACGGCTGAACTTCTTCAGGCCACGCGACCACACGATGGTGCCGCGCACCACGCCGAGCGTTTCGTCCACCGTACGCCCGGCAATCGACTCAAGAGTAGAAACTCGCATTTGACTATCCCCAATTCTCTGTTGGTGCCTGCCGTCTTTTGCCGAAGGCTTGGCACCGTCCCACTTGATTGTGCTGCACGTTGCACCGTGCTGATGGGCCAACCATGCACCCCCAGCCGGTAAACAAAGGTGAATTGCACGGCATTTGATTCAAGTTTTCGGGAGTTTTGGCGGCATTCCGCGAGGCAACGTTAATGGCGGACTCGCATCCGTGGTTTCGAAAAGATTGATTCCGGAGTTGTTTACCGTACCAGCGCCAGTTGCTCGGCCGTGGGACCGCGCGTGTCGAGATTTTCCGCAAGTTTGCGGCGTGCCTCGTCTGCTTCGCGCTGGCGGTTCCACAAGGCGGCGTAGAGACCCTTTTTCGCCAGCAACACCGTGTGGCTCCCACGCTCCGCGATCTGCCCCTTGTCCAGCACGATGATCTCGTCGGCATCGACAATCGTGGAGAGGCGGTGGGCAATCACCACAGTGGTGCGGTTGCGCGACACCTGCTTCAGGGCCACCTGGATTTCCTGTTCAGTGAATGTGTCCAGCGCCGATGTCGCCTCATCGAGGACGAGGATGGGCGGTCCTTTCAGAATAGTGCGGGCGATGGAGACGCGTTGTTTTTCGCCGCCGGACAGTTTCAGGCCACGTTCGCCGACCACGGTCTCGTAGCCCAACGGAAGCGTCATCACGAAATCGTGGATCTGCGCCATGCGCGCCGCCGCCTCGATTTCCGCATTGCTGGCGCCGGGGCGGCCATAGGCAATGTTGTAGCGGATGGTATCGTTGAAGAGCACGGTGTCCTGCGGAACCATGCCCAGCGCCTGGCGGAGGCTCGCCTGCGTGACGGAGCGGATATCCTGCCCATCGATGCTCACCGCACCAGCGGTCACTTCATAGAAGCGGAAAATGAGACGCGAAATCGTGGATTTTCCGGCCCCGGAAGGTCCGACAATCGCCACCGTTTTACCGGCGGGAACAACGAATGAAATTCCCCGCAGGATCGGGCGTTCGGCGTCATAGGCAAAGGATACGTTATCAAAAACAATTTCGCCCTTGCCCACCGCAAAGGGGCGGGCGTCCGGGCGGTCGGCAATGGCGGTATTCTCGCGCAGGATCGAAAACATGCCTTCGACGTCAATCAGGCCTTGCTTGATTTCGCGATAGGACGATCCGATGAAATTGAGTGGCATGTATAGCTGGATCATCAACGCATTGATCATGACGAAGTCGCCGATGGTCAGCGTGTTGCCGAGAATCTCGCGGGCCGCCATCACCATCACAAGCGTCACGCCGATCGAATAGATGACAGCCTGCCCGGCGTTGAGGACAGCCAGCGACACCCAGGTCTTGATGGCGGCGGTTTCATATTTTGCCATGGCCGAGTCGTAACGGTCAGCCTCGTGCTTCTCGTTGCCGAAGTACTTCACGGTCTCGAAGTTGAGGAGGCTGTCGATGGCCTTGGTGCCGGCATCATTGTCGGCATCGTTCATGGCGCGGCGAATGCCGATGCGGCGCTCGGTCGCCCAGTAGCTGAAGGCGACATAGGCGATGACCGTGGCAGCCACGACCCAGACATAGAGGTGACCGAAGGAATAGCCGATCACGCCACAGACCAGCGCGATTTCCAGTGCCGTCGGGAAGGTGTTGAAGAGGGCGAAGCGCAGGACCGAATCGACGCCGTTGATGCCGCGCGATATGATGCGCGACAGGGCGCCGGTGCGCCGCCCAAGATGGAAGGCCAGCGACAATTGATGCAGGTGGCGGAAGGTTGCGTAGGACAACTCGCGGACTGCACGCTGTCCCACCTTGGAAAAAACGGCATCACGCAGTTGCGCAAAGACGACCATCAGGATGCGTCCCGCACCATAGGCGAGTACCATGAAAACCGGCACAGAGAGCAGCGCTACGTCGCGGCTGGTTTCTACCGACAGGGCGTCGGTGGCGGCCTTGAAGGCGTAGGGTGTCACCACCGTCACCAGTTTCGACGCGACGAGAAGTACCAAGGCCACGACTACACGCGCCTTCAAGTCCGGCCGTGAGGCGGGCCAGAGGTAAGGCAGGAGACGCTTCAAGGTCTCCCACTGACTGACGTCAGGGGCCTGCCCGGAGCCGGGCGTCGCAGACAATTTTCTCATGTGGCGGTCGGAATGTATCAGCTCTTCGGGGCCGACAGGATCTGGCCCGGATAGATGCGGTTCGGATTCTTGATCTGGTCGCGGTTTGCTTCCCAGATCACGGTGAAGAGGCGGCCCTTGCCATAAACCTGACGGGAAATGCGCCAGAGATTATTGCCAGGCTGGATCACGATGCGGGGCGGTCCGCCAGGCAAGGCGGCCACCATTGGAACCGCGGCGGGTTCAGCCCCCGCAGATGCGACCTGCGTTTCTGCCTCCGGCG
This sequence comes from uncultured Alphaproteobacteria bacterium, assembly GCA_937868035.1. Lineage (GTDB taxonomy): Bacteria > Pseudomonadota > Alphaproteobacteria > Rhizobiales > Aestuariivirgaceae > Aestuariivirga. The sequence continues at coordinate 6,659 of CALMLK010000320.1, read as the reverse complement.
ACTTTGCCTGCACCTGATCGGGCTGTTCCGGCGCGACCGCAGGAGCCGCCGGCTGTTGGTTCGAATCCGCAGCGCCTGCGGCAGCGATGACCTTTTCTGCCTCTTCCCGCAGGAAGGGCAGTTCAGCGCGGCTGATGACTTTTCCGGTGCCGTCGATTTCATCGGCGCGCAGCGTGTGAGTGCCGGGTGCAATCGGCGCGGAACCCTTGAACAGCCAGTTGCCGTTTGCATCGGCGTCCACGTCGCCGGCCAGTTGATTGTCGATATAGAAACGCACCTTGCCGCCGGGCGGCACCCGTCCCTGGAAGACAATATTGCCATCGGCATCATAATCGACAGCGGACAATTGCACTTCCTTCGCGGGCGCTCCGGCAACCGTGCCGGGCGTCTGCACCAGCTGCGTCGGGGCCTCGGGCTCAACCCTCGCCACAACGGCGGGCTTCTGGTCACGATTGACGACAACTGCGATCTGGTCTTTCGCCGTCAGCACCTTGCCGGCGACGGTGGTTTCCAGCGTCAATTCGCCGGCACCCACGGGAAGGGGTTTCTCGGGGACAATGGCAAAGCTGCCATCGCTGCCTGCCGTGGCGCGTCCGACCTCCACGCCTGCAAACTTCAGGGCAACGTCACTGCCGGGCTTTGCGTGGCCCGCAACCACAGCCTCGCCCGTGGGCAATACATTGACGGTGTCGAAGGAGGGAATGTCAGGGTCGAGGGGGGTCAGCGGAGCCTCAGGCTGGGAGGGGGCTGGAGCAGGCTGCTCCTGGGCCGGCGCGCTTGCAACCTGCGCTGAATCTGCAGCCGGTGGACTGGCGTCTGCCGGAGCAGCGGCCTGTGTCTCGGGCTGCGCGGGGGCGGCCGGTTCGGGAGCAGTGGGGGCAGCGGGGGCAGCGGCCACGGGCGGCTGCGCGGGTGTTTCCGCGGGTGCAGTTGCGGCCGGCGGCGTGGCTGGAGCTTCGGCGACGGGTTGGGGAGCAATGGCGCCAGGTATATTGCCGGTCAGTACGGCGCCCAACGTTCCCGCCGCGGCCACGGCCAGGCCCGTAAAGATCAACAGGGGCGTGTTCTTCTTCATTGCTGACAGTCCTGGCTAGAGGTCCGGCGGTGGCGCCGTTCCTGCGGTTTCGTGCTAGATCGTGGCCCCCCGTGGCATTATTAAGCCGTACCCCTGCCGATTGCAAAGAATCAGAGAAGCCCCACGATGACAGCCCCGAAACACCGCCTCTGCGTTTATTGCGGGTCGTCGACTGGCAACAAGCCGGAATTTGCGGCGGTCGCCCGCGACCTCGGCAGGATCATGGCGGAGGCCGGGATCGGTCTCGTCTATGGCGGCGGCAGTGTCGGCCTGATGGGCGAAGTGGCGCGCGCGGTCCTGGCGGCGGGCGGCCATGTCACGGGCATCATTCCGGATTTTCTGGTCTCGAAGGAACGGATGCTGGATGGCGTCAGCGAACTGATCGTCACCCGCACGATGCATGAGCGCAAGATGGGCATGTTCGAGCGGTCCACCGGTTTCGTCGCCCTGCCCGGCGGCATCGGAACGCTGGAAGAACTGGCCGAGATCCTGACCTGGGCGCAATTGCAACAGCATGCGCGGCCCGTGCTGTTGTTGAACGTGCTTGATTACTGGAAGCCACTCATCACGCTCTTCGAGAACATGAGCCGCGACGGCTTCATCCGCCCCGGCTTTGAAGTGAAACTGGATATCGTGACAACGGCCGCAGACGTGGTACCGGCCTACCAGCACAGGCTCTCCCTCACGAAGGACAAGCCGCCTGTCGCCATCCTCAAGGACAAGCTCTAGGCAGGCTTTGTCGCGTCGCTGCGGAAGGCTGACACAGAATAGATCGCCAGCGCCGTCCAGATGCAGGCGAAGGACAGGAGCTTCCACCTGTCCATCGGTTCATGGAACATGAAGACGGCCGTGAGAAACACAAGCGACGGCGAAATATACTGCAGGATGCCAGCCGTCGAATAACGGATGCGCTTCACGGCTTCTGCAAAGAACAGCAGCGCGCCCGCCGTCAATCCGCCGCACCCGATGAGCATGAGTGTGTCCTTCAGCGTCACGCCAAAACGCGCTTCGCCATTCTTCATCAGCCAGTATTCCACCACCAGCAAGGGCGGTGCGATGAGCATGGCCTCGACGAGGAAGCCTTGTGTGGCGCCTACGGGAATGAGTTTGCGCAACAGGCCGTAGATGCAGAAGCTGCCGCCCAACATCAGCCCGAGCCATGGGAAGACACCAGTTGCCACGGTCTGGATGATGACGCCTGCCCCTGCAAGGGCGATGGCCACGATTTGCGCGCGGTTGAAGCGTTCGTGCAGGAAGATGTAGCCCGCAATCACGTTGAACAGAGGATTGATGAAATAGCCGAGGCTGGATTCGAGTGTGCGGCCCACTTCGATCGACCAGACGTAGAAACCCCAATTGAAGACGATGATGGAACTGGTGAGTGCGAGGATGGCGAGATGCCGGGGGTTGCGGAAGATCTTCCACACGGCGGGAAACTGTCCGAAGTAGCCAACGATCAGTGCTGCGACGGGGACGGACCAGACGCCCCGGTTGACCGCGATCTCCATTACATGGACGTGGCGCATGAAACCGAAATAGGGCGCCATGCCACCCCAGAAGAGGTGCGCGATGACGCAGAACAAGACGCCCTTCTGGGTTTCACTCATGCCGTGCATGGGGCGGCTGTAGCTGCCAAGCCGGTGTCGTTCAATTGCGGGGGCGTGCATGGCTGCGCGGCGTTTTTGCGCAGCCCTCGATCATGCCACTTGCTCTAAGGCGCCACGCCGTCCCGCTGCAGCTTGTAGATGATGGCATCAAGCAAGGCCTGGAACGAAGCCTCGACGATATTCGCCGACACCCCCACTGTGAACCAGCGATTCCCCTTGCCGTCACGGCTTTCGATGAGGACGCGGGTCGTGGCACCCGTGCCACCATTGAGGATACGCACCTTGAAATCCACCAGTTCCATGTCGGCGATGAATTTCTGGAATTTGCCCAGGTCCTTGCGCAACGCCACGTCGAGGGCATTGACGGGGCCATTGCCCTCGCCTGCGTTAAGGTAGATCTTCGACCCCACCTTCACCTTGACCACAGCCTCGGTGTGCATCTCGCCGTTGAAGCGCTCCACCGATGTGCGGAAGGACAGCACATCAAAATAGTGCGGGACAGTGCCCAGGGCCCGGCGGGCGAGGAGTTCGAAGGAAGCATCCGCGCCATCATAGGCGTAGCCCTGGGCTTCGCGCTCCTTCACATCGCGGAGCAAGGCGTCAAGACGCACATCATCTTTCGCCACGTCGATGCCGATGCGGCCGAGTTCGGCGAGCAGATTTGATTTTCCCGCCTGGTCGGAGACGAGAATGCGGCGACGGTTGCCCACCGTCTCCGGGGGAACATGCTCGTAGGTTTCCGGTTCCTTCGCCAGTGCGGAAGCGTGGATGCCCGCCTTGGTGGCGAAGGCGCTCTTGCCCACGTAGGGCGCTTGGGCATGGGGCGAGCGATTGAGCAGCTCGTCGAAGCTCCGCGCCACGGTGGTCAGTTCCTTCAGCCGTTCCTTGTCAACGCCCGTCTCGAAGCGCGCGTTGTAGTGCGGCTTCGTCCCCAGCGTTCCGATGAGGGAGACAAGATTGGCATTGCCGCAGCGCTCGCCGATGCCGTTCAGCGTGCCCTGGATCTGGCGCGCGCCCGCGTCAACGGCGGCAAGGGAATTGGCCACGGCCTGTTCGGTGTCATTGTGTGCATGAATGCCAAGATGGCTTCCCGGCACGGACTTGCACACGTTGCGCACGATGTCGGAGACTTCCGACGGCAATGTGCCGCCGTTGGTGTCGCACAATACAACCCAGCGCGCGCCGGCATCGAACGCCGTCTTCGCACATGAGAGGGCGTAGTCGGGGTTGGCCTTGTAGCCATCAAAGAAATGCTCGCAATCCACCAGCACTTCCTTGCCGGCATCGCGCGCCGCCTTCACGCTATCGCGGATCGATTCGAGATTCTCGTCATTGCTGCAGCCGAGCGCCACGCGCACATGATAGTCCCAGGATTTCGCGACGAAGCAGGCCGCCTGCGCCTTGGCCTGGATCACGGCCTGAAGGCCCGCGTCATTGGAGGCGGAGCGGCCGGCGCGCTTGGTCATGCCGAAGGCCGTGAACGTCGCCTTGCTGGGACGCGTTTCCGCAAAGAGCGCATTGTCGGTGGGATTGCCACCGGCATAGCCGCCTTCGATGTAGTCGACGCCCAGCTTGTCGAGCATCTGCATGACCAGCAACTTGTCATCGAGCGAGAAATCAACGCCCGGCGTCTGCTGGCCATCGCGCAGCGTGGTATCGAAGAGATAGAGCCGCTCGCGCGCCATCAGACGAGGCCCTTGTATTTCAGGGCCACGTAGATGACGAGCGCAAGCACGATCACCTTGAGGATGATGTAGCCGAGCCAGTGTGCCGGAAATGGCAGACTGTCGTGCCAGGATTTCTTGCCGGGTTCGGTCATCGCCGCACCTCCCAATCAGTTTTCAGTTCGCCTGTGGCCGGGTCCTTCACATCCTTGATCTGGATGCCCATGGCGAGAAGTTCGTCGCGGATGCGGTCGCTTTCGGCCCAGTTCTTGGCCTTTCGCGCTTCAAGGCGTGCTGAAAGCCGCGACGCCACCAGATTTTCGTCAACGTCAACACTTGCCTCTCGTCCCAAGTCCGCGGAGAGCAGATCCAGACCCAGAAGCGCAAGAGAGCCGTTCAGTTCGGCCCACTTCGCTGCCTTCGCCAGCGCATGGAGGCGCGTGAAAGCGCCATGGGTGTTGAGATCATCCTGCAGGGCGTCGATGACATCCACGTCAGGATCTGACGGGACGCTTCCGGACATTCCTTCTTTCCATGCCCGCAGGGTGCGTTGGCTGTCTTCCAGACTTGCCACTGTCCAGTCGATCGGCTGCCGGTAGTGGGTGCGCAACATGTTGTAGCGCGCCACGTCGCCCGGCCAATCACGCAACACGTCGGCGATGGTCGTGAAATTTCCCAGGCTCTTGGACATCTTCTGTCCTTCAACCTGAAGGAAGCCGTTGTGCATCCAGTAGTTGGCCATGACCTTCGTGCCATGGGCGCAGCGCGACTGGGCAATTTCATTCTCGTGATGCGGAAAAATGAGATCAAGTCCGCCGCCATGGATGTCGAAGACCTCGCCCAGGTGGGCTTTGCTCATCACCGAGCATTCGATGTGCCATCCGGGACGGCCACGGCCCCAGGGCGAGTCCCAACCGGGTTCTTCCGGTGAGGACTGTTTCCACAACACGAAGTCGGCAGGGTTCTTCTTGTGGGCTTCGACGGCGATGCGGGCCCCGGCCTGCTGGTCTTCCAGCTTGCGCTGGGAGAGGCGGCCATAGTCCGGCATGGAGCCCACATCGAACAGCACTTCGCCCGCCGCCTCATAGGCATGTCCGCGACCAATCAGTGCACGGATCATGTCGATCATGCCCTGGATGTGCTCGGTGGCGCGCGGCTGCTGCGTCGGCGGCAGGCAACCCAGCGCCGTCACGTCCTTCTGGTATTGCTGATAGGTTGTTTCAGTGACGCGGCGGATGGCGTCATTGAGGGGAACGCCCGGATAGTCGCGCAAGGCGCGCGCATTGATCTTGTCGTCCACGTCAGTGATGTTGCGCACATACGTCACATGCTCCGGCCCGTAGAGATGGCGGAGCAGGCGGAAGAGAACGTCGAAAACGATCGCGGGGCGCGCGTTGCCGATGTGGGCAAAGTCATAAACGGTGGGGCCGCAGACGTACATGCGCACGTTTCCGGCGTCCAAGGGAACGAAGTCTTCCTTGGTCCTCGTCAGCGTGTTGTAGATGCGCAGGGTCATGTCTGATCTCTCGGAGGCCGGCTCCGGGATCGCTTTGCTTAGGGGTGAGACAAGCGGCGCCGAGCCAGCGGTATGAACGCTAGGTGCAAATGATAATGCCGCAAATGTTAACGGCATGCTGGCGGGCGGTGGTCATGGGCGTTACATGCGCGAAAGCCCCCGCCCCCGTCAAGTGCGGCGCATTTGCAGGGTTGCCATGCCGTTTCCGGACTGGCGGGCGCGTAAGGCCCTGATAGCTTGCGGAACCGTGTCGCCCCATTCCTCCCACCGTCTTGGTCTCTTCCTTACCGGCATGGCCGCGCTCAGCTGGTCGTCGGCAGGCGTTTTCACCCGGCTGATATCGGCTGACCTCATGACCATGCTGTTCTGGCGGGGTCTTTTCAGTGGCACGGCTATCTTTCTCGTCTTCTTGCTGATTGAGGGCCGCCAGGCCGGCCGGGAATTTTTCCGCATGGGCTGGCCTGGGCTTGTGGTCGCCGTCCTCTCGGCGGCGGGCATGATCACCGGCATCGGCTCCATCCGCTACGGCAGCGTGGCCGATGCCATGGTCATCTATGCCACCGTGCCATTCGTGACTGCCGGTGTGGCATACGTCCTGATCGGCGAGCGAACGTCCCGCTCCACCATCATCGCCAGCGGCGCGGCTCTGGCTGGGGTGCTGGTCATGCTGCTGGGGGCTGACTGGGGCGGGTCCATGACGGGCAAGGGACTTGCTGTCCTCATGACGCTCAGCATGGCGGGATTTTCAGTCATCATGCGCGGGCACCGGGACCTCCCCATGCTGCCCGCCATGGCCT
>CALMLK010000319.1 GCA_937868035.1 uncultured Alphaproteobacteria bacterium | reverse complement strand
CCCAGCGCCTCGCACTGGGCCTTGAACCAGTCGCGCACCTTCTTGTCTTCATCCGATACGGTAAGCCGCTTGATGCCGCCCTTGGGCGTGCCGCCAAAGGCCGCTGTTTCCATCAGTGTGTCCCACAGCCGCTGTGGATTGATGGTGAGGTTGGTCTTCGGCGTGGCCATGTGTGCGGTTCCCAATCTTTGAACGTTTGGTCAAGATTAGGCGCGGGACCCGCCCCGGCGTCAAGCCCCGCAGAAGCGTGGCGATGCCGCATGAGCAAACAGGGAGACAGCGAAAGCCGCCTCCCCGTGCCAGATGATCACAGACGCGGCTTCATCCGGGCCACATGTGGTGCCATCAGCGAAAGGTCGGCAGCGCCGAGGCGCGGCGCCGCATTGAGCTGGTGCCAGTAGGGATAAAGGAGTTGCAGCAGGCTCACATCATCCAGCATGGCGCGTTCTTCCGCGGTGAGGACGAGCGAGGCGGAGGCGAGATTGTCCTTCAACTGGGCCTCATTGCGCGCGCCGAGAACGAGCGAGCAGATGCCTGCACGGCCCGCCAGCCAGGCCAGCGCCACCTGGGCACCGGATACGCCGCGTCCGTCCGCGACCTTGGCCAGCACGTCCATGATCTCAAAGAGACGCGCTTCATCGCGGATCGGTGGCTCACCCCAGTTGTTGTTGTGCCGCGTCACGTCGGGCGTCACGCCCTTGCGGAACTTGCCGGAGAGCAGTCCGCCCGCGATGGGGCTCCACACCTGCACGCCGATGCCCTGGTCGATCGCCAGCGGAATCAGTTCGAACTCGGCATCGCGCGATTCCAGCGTGTAGTGGATCTGCTGCACCACGAATTTCTCGAAGTTGTGGCGGTCGGCCGCCATCATGCATTTCATGATGTGCCAACCGGAGAAATTCGAGCAGCCGATGTAGCGCACCTTGCCCTGCTTCACGAGCAGGTCCAATGCCGCCATGGATTCCTCCACCGGCGTCATCCCGTCCCATTCATGCAAGTAGTAGATGTCGATGTGATCACGTCCGAGCCGCTTCAGGCTGGCTTCGCATTCGTTGATGATGTGCCAGCGCGAATTACCCTGCTCGTTGGGTCCCTGGCCCATGGGGAAACGCACCTTGGTGCCCACCATCAGCTGGTTGGAACGGCCCTTGATGGCAGCCCCCAGCGCTTCTTCCGATTTGCCCGTGGTGTAGACATTGGCCGTATCAATGAGGTTGACGCCGTGGTCGACCGCCACATCCACCAGACGCTTGCATTCCTGCGGAGTGATCCCGCCAATCTTGTCGAAGAAGCCCTCGCCTGCGAAATTCATGGTTCCCAGCGTGTGCAGCGAAATCTTGAGGCCGGAGCGGCCCAGAGAACGGTATTCCATCAGTTGATCCTCCCGCGTTTTGCGCTATCACGCCATGGACGGGGGCGATAATCAACTGCGTTTCGTGCAGATGCAGAATGCGCGGCGCCAAACGTGTGAATATTTATGCCAGCCTTTTCGCCTGACTATCTGGTCCATCTTGCGGCCATCGCCACACTGGTCTGCTACATGTTTCGCGACCAGATCAAGCTCCGCATCTTCGCGGCCATCGGCGACAGCCTGCTGTCGGCTTATTACTATTTTGCCTTTGCTGATCCGCTCTGGAACCCGCTGGTCTGGAGCATCGCCAATGTCGCCATCAATGTGACCATGATCGCCATCCTGCTGCGCGAACACCGCATGTCACTGCTGACCGACAACGAGATGACGTTGTTCCGCTGCCTCGAAACGCTCAATCCCGGTCAGTTCCGCAAACTGCTGAAATTGGCAACATGGCACGAGGGCGAAGAGCCGGCACGGCTCACCGAGGAGGGCGCGATGCTCGACAAGCTCTACTACGTGCTGGATGGCAAGGTGACGATCGGCAAACAGGGCCGCGTGATGGAGCGCGACCCGCGCCTGTTCATCGGCGAGATCGCCTTCCTGCGCGACAAGGCCGCCAGCGCCACGGTGACGACGGCGGAGAAATCGCTTTATGTGTCGTGGGACCAGGCGGAGTTGCGCACACTTCTGAAAAAAAACGATGACCTGAAGAACGCCATGCAGGCCCTTCTTTCCGCCGACATGGCCGACAAGGTGGCCGCCGCCTAGACCCGGACCACAAAGTCGGAATTTTTCCCTCTAGACAAGAAGGCCGCGCGCCGTCCAGCCTCATGGCGGGACAATGGGAGTGAACGACAATGCCGGGCTTCGAGGCCATGGCACAGCACCTGATTCATGTCGGTGCCGTGCTCTATCTGATCTGCTTTCTGTTCCGTGACCAGATAGCGCTTCGCACCTTCGCCATCGCCGGCGACTTCGCCTACATGGCCTATTACTACAGCGCATCTTCCAGCCCCCTGTGGGAAGCAATCTTCTGGATCATCCCCAACATGGGCATCAATATTGTGATGATTGCGCTCATCCTGCGCGACCGCCGGATGACGTCGCTGAGTGACCACGAAATGACACTGTTTCAGAATTTGCGTGGTCTGACACCGGGCCAGTTCCGCCGGCTGATGAAACTGGGCCGGTGGGAACAGTTGGAAGAAGGCCGCGCGATCACCAAGGAAGGCCAACTCCTTGATCGCCTCTACTATGTTCTGGACGGCGGCGTCGAGGTCAACAAGTCGGGCCGCGCCATCGACGTCGATCCCGCCGTCTTCATCGGCGAACTGGCCTACCTGCGGGACAGGCCGGCAACAGCGACTGTCACGGTCAAGCCCCGTGCCGTGCTGGTGTCATGGGCCCATGCCGAATTGCGCCGTGCCTGCGACAAGGATGGCGAGTTGAAGAACGCGCTTTTGACGCTGCTCAATTCTGATCTGGCGGAGAAGGTGGCGCGGGCTTGACCGGTTCGGTTTGGACAGGATCTTTCCAGGTGATCAGGAACGTCCACAGCGAATAGGCAAAGGCTCCGCCCGCGATCACTATCCACATCGGCTCACCGCCACGGAAGATCTCAAGCGCTGCCCACACCGCCGTCACGGCGATGATGGCAAGGCGCCGCCACAGGGGACGGTAGAAGGGATGGTCGGTTGATCCGAATGACATGGCGCACCTTGTTTCATGATGGAGGCCGCCGCGCAAGGGTGGTGGCTGGTCCCTTGTCACGCGCCAACCGCTTTGCGACACTTGCACTGCAAAGGGAGGCAGGACCATGGGCACAGCAATCACCTTCAAACGCCATGACGGCAAGGAAACCGCAGGCTATCTCGCCAAACCGGGGCGTGACCATGCCCCTGGCGTCATCGTGATCCAGGAATGGTGGGGCCTGCAGGATCAGATCAAGGGCATCTGCGACCGCCTGGCCCGCGCCGGATACGAAGCGCTTGCTCCCGACCTCTATGCCGGAACCACCGTGCCCTACCACGACACGGAACGCGCCAATCAAGAGATGGCCTCGCTGGACTTTCTCGATGCCACCGACAACATCGTGCGCGGGGCCGCCCAGTACTTGTCACGCAGTGGCGCCAAGGTCGGCCTCACCGGCTTCTGCCTGGGCGGGGCTGTCACCATCCTGGGAGCCGTCCGTCTCCCGGAAATTGCTGCCGCCTGTTGCTTCTACGGCATTCCGCCCCGCGCCGCGGCGCATCCCGAAGAGATCCACATCCCGTTTCAGGGTCATTTTGCCAGCAGTGACGACTGGTGCACCCCAGAACTGGTTGCGAATCTTTCCCAGTCCCTCGCATCCGTGCGTCCGGCGGTCGAAATCTTCAGCTACGACGCCGACCACGCCTTCATGAATGAACAGCGCGGCGTGCATGACCGTGCGGCCGCCGAATTGGCCTGGAAGCGCATGCTGGCCTTCTGGAAAACCCATCTCGGCAGCTGAAACCCGCCGTTGACCTGCATCAAGGTCAGTTGTCGTTGTTCGTGCTAGCCAAGAACCATGAGCATCCGTGCATGTGCAGTGGTGTTGGGCGTCCTCTTCGGGGTTTCACCGGCCTTCGCCGGTGATCCCGTGGCAGAGGGCCAGAAACTGCTGCAGGACAATTGCAGCCGGTGTCATGCCGTCGGTGCGGAAGGCGAGAGCCCACTCCCCATCGCTCCGCCTTTCCGGACGGTTATGAAGATTTACGGCGCGGATTCCCTGGAGGAGGCCTTGGGCGAAGGTCTCATCACCGGCCATCCCGAGATGCCAGAGTTTGTCTTTCCGCCCGAACAGGTGGGTGCCATCGTTGCCTACCTCCACACATTGGAAGCCAAGCCATGATGAAGCGTACCGCCATTGGCATTGCCGCTGCATGTTTAGCAGCGCTTGCATTCACATTGGCCGCCGCGGCACAGGATGACCAGGCCAAGATCGACCACGGCAAGCGTCTGGCTGAATCCAACTGCGCCATCTGCCATGCGATCTATGCGACAGGTGACAGCCCTCTCGTGATCGCACCGAAGTTCCGCGACATTGCTGTCAGCTATGACTTTGCCGACCTTGAGGATGCCTTCAATGAAGGCGTGGCCACTGACCATCCCGCAATGCCGGACTGGCAAATGTCACCAGAACAGGCCGAGGCGCTCGCCGCCTACATCATGAGCCTGTCATTCGCCGGCGCAAAGAAGAGCGATCTCGAGACGGCCCCTCAGAGCGGCATGGGCTTCCCGTAAAGCGTCTCGATCTCCGCCGCCACCTTCTCCTGCAAGCGCCACAACCCTTCGTCGTGGATGCCCAGCGCTTCCAGGTGAGAGACCGTATTGTAGAGATATTCCGCGCCCGACCCCCAGTGCCCGCAGGCACGCGCCAGGCCGTGAGCCACGTCCGCCAGCGGGCGCCCCGCCATATAGTTGTCCAGACGTGACGGCCCGGCATAGAAGGCCAACGCCTTGAGCAGCCCTTGCGGCGTCTCCACGTCAATCCAGCGCACCGCCTCGACTGCGCCACGGCGGGTCAATTCACGCCGGATCAGTTTTTCCACGGTACTGAGCAGGTTGCTCTCCGGCAAGCGCAAGACAACGCCCTCGCAACGGCCGCCGGGATCAAGGCACATCATGTAGCCAGGTTGCTCGATGGTGCCACGGTGGCGCCGGATCTGCATGGAAAAGGCGCGGTGCCACCCCTGCGCCACGGCACGCCGCATCTCCTCATGCGGCACTTCCGGTTTCCAGATCAGAGACCCATAGGCGAAAAGCCAGACCGGCCCGTCACCACGGCCGGACAGGATCGAAGTCGCGAGCGGCAGGAAATCTTCTTCCCCCAGCAACTCGACCGACGGCAAGGGCCCGGCATCCGCCACCTCGCGGTGGCACAGCGCCACATGTGCGGGAGAAAGCCGAAGCCCTGACATCAATCACCCGTTGATCTCTGCGATCTCCCTGGCAACACGGGTGGTGTCTTCCGCATCCAGCGTTCCCACCCGCATGTCCACGCGCCATGTCTCGCCGCCACCCAGGTTCACATAGAGACCCTTCTTCTTTTCCGCCGAATAGCCTTCCACTTCCGACGTCGAAGGGAACGCAACGCCAATGGCATCCTGGTCAGGCGTGCGGCAGATCCAGCGGATGCATTGTCCGCACTGCTCGGGGCGGTAGCGCATATAGTCCGATGATCCATCCGGTCGCCGCAACAGGGCATGCGCGAACCCGTCAGGTCCTGCCGTCATGTCGATGGTCATTGCCACTTCCGGATCAAAGGCGAGGCCCGGTTTCAGAACATGATGCAGTTTGGGATCAGCGGCCAGTTTCTCCAGGAAATCCTTGTACGCCGCGGTCGGGGTAATGTGGGCTGGAATGGACTTGCGCACCCGCACGGCCTTGGCGGTGGCCGGTGCGCTATAGACCAGTTCGCCATTGTCCACGGGCCGGAAGTTGGCATGGGCCAGATACATCAGGTCCATGGGCGTCTTCTTCAGGTTCTCGACCGAAAGTGAAATATCAAGCAGGGTCGAATCCGCGCCCATCACATGGGTCGACGTTGCGAGGAAGTGGTACGAGAAGGCCACCGTGTATTCATAGGTGCCAACAATGGCGCATGTGCCCTTCTGCTCATCCAGGACGACCCAGCCCTTCTGGTAAGGCGCATTGGGAAGCTCGCCATGCAGGGGATGGCGGTCGGTGGGACCGGGCGCACCGATGGCGGTGGCGCCGCAGTGGATGAAGAATGCACCGTAGGTTTCGAGATAGGGCACATCCGGCACCGGTTGCTCGAACATCGACTTCATCGTGAGGTCGCGGCCATCGAAGATGCAGCGCCAGATCTGATGCCCCTTGAAAGGCAGCACGATGATCTCACCCCGCCTGTTCCGTACCCGCAACGCGGCGATGCCACTGTCGTAGCGGAAGGTCGAGAGCGTGAAGCCTGCGGCTTCCGCCAGCGGCTTTTCCTTCTCGCCAAACTGGACCGCGGAAAGATCAATGCGCACAGGCATGGGAAATATCCTTGAAACGACGTTGCGTGGCGCAAGTTTTGACATGGCCGCCGCAGCTTGCCAAGCCGCGCCGTGGCGTGCGTCAGACGATGCCGGACGACGAGCCTGCAACGGCGGGACGTTCGGCCGTCTTGCGGGCACGATAGCCGGAGGCACGGTAGGTCTCGACGGGCGCCAGAGCGCCTCCCTTGCGCAGCCGCGCTTCGGCCAGGATCGGTGACACATCCGTGGTATAGGCGAGCTTCAGCATGCGGTGCGCCGCCATCACATCATTGGATTCCTGCGCGGCAGCGAGCCCCTTGCGGTTCACCAGCGAGGCCTGCACGAAACTCCGCAGGATTTCCGTGGCCGACGACATCAGACTCTCGATCGGGTCCGTGACGTTGTGCGATTGGTCAATCATGTAAGCCGGCGCGAAGTCCTTGGCCTTGCGCAATTCGGCGTCGACCAGTTCGTTGAACACAAGGAACAGGCGAAACGGTTCGATGGCGCCCGCATCAAGATCGTCGTCGCCATACTTCGAATCATTGAAGTGAAAGCCCGCAAGCCGTCCCACGTGAATGAGCCGCGCGACGATCTGCTCGATATTGGTATTGGGCGCATGGTGGCCCAGATCAACGAGGCACTTCGCCTGCGGCCCCAGGTGCTGCGCCGCCATGAGGCTGGAACCCCAGTCAGAGATCACCGTGGAATAGAAGGCGGGCTCATACATCTTGTGTTCGAGGAAGAGCAGCCAGTTCTTCGGCAGGCCGGCGTAGATCTGCTCGCAGGCCGACAGATAGTTCTCGAACATCCGCGTCAGGTTCTGCTGCCCGGGGAAGTTGGTGCCGTCGGCGATCCATACCGTCAGCGCCGTCGATCCCAGCTTCTGGCCGATCTCGATGCATTCCAGATTATGTTCCACCGCCTGCTGGCGCGTCCCCTTGTCGGCATGCGACAGGGAGCCATGCTTGTAGGACAGCGACTGGCCCTTCTGGTCCTGGAAGGTGTTGGAATTGACTGCATCGAAGCCAAGCGCATATTGCGCCGCCTCCTGGCGGAGCGCGTTGTAGTCGGAGACCTTGTCCCACGGGAAATGCGGCGACACGGTTCCCGTGGCGCGCGTCAACTGATTGATGACGCCACAATCTTCCAGCTTGTCGTGAACGTGGCGTGGTTCACCCGGCCCCGGAAAGCGGGCGAAGCGCGTGCCCCCGGTGCCCACGCCCCAGGTGGGCACGGCCACCTGATAGTCCATGGCCCGCCGTGTCAGGTCTTCGATCGAAATCCCGCGCCGCTGCAACTGCTGCCCGAGATGGGCATAGTCATCCGTGTGGGCGATGAGAGACTTCGCGTTCTCACCTGCAATGAAGTCACCTGAAATCGCGAAGCTCATGGGCCCTTACCGTGTGAAGGAGGCGAGATGACCCGCATCCACGTTGAGGATGTTGCCCGTGGACTTGTTGGATGCATCGGAAGCAAACCAGTAGACCGCTTCGGCAATGTCCTCGGGATAGACGGAACGCTGCAGCAGCGAACGCTTGCGATAGTGGTCGTCCAGTTCATCGGGCTTGATGCCGAGACTCTGGGCGCGGCTCATGCGGAAACCTTCCGACATGATCTTCGAACCACGCAGCACCGCATCCGGGTTCACCGTGTTGACGCGGATGCCAAGCGGCGCACCTTCCGCCGCCAGCACGCGCGCCAGATGGATTTCCGCCGCCTTCATCGCGCCATAGGCCGAGGTGCCGGGCGAGGCCACCATGCCGTTCTTCGAGGCGATGTAGATCATTGAGCCTGCGTTGTTCTGCCGCTTCAGCAGTCGGAAGCCTTCGCGGCCGACCAGGAAATAGCCCGTGCCAAGGATGGCCATCTGCTTGTTCCACACATCGAGCGTCGTCTCATCCGCCGGCATGGGAATGGCAATGCCCGCATTGTTGACGACGATGTCGAGGCCGCCGAAGCGCAGCGCCGTTTCGTCGAAACCCTTCACCACGGCCTCTTCCTTCGTCACGTCCATGTTGACGGTGAAGACATTGTCCCTGCCGAAGCGCTTGCCCAGTGCCGCGCTCACCTCTTTCATGCCGTCGTCATTGATGTCGGCGATGGTGACACAGGCGCCTTCCGAGAGCAGCTTTTCGACGATCGCAAGCCCGATGCCGCTAGCACCACCCGTGACGAGCGCCACGCGCCCCTGCAGGGCCTTGGGCTTCGGCATGCGCTGCAGCTTCGCCTCTTCCAGCAGCCAATATTCGATGTTGAAGGCCTCCTGCTCGGGAAGGCCGCGATACTGCGACACGCCGTTGGCGCCACGCATCACGTTGATGGCGTTCACATAGAATTCCGAGGCGATGCGCGCCGTGGCCTTGTCCTTGGCAAAGGAGATGAGCCCCACGCGCGGCACGAGATAGATCACGGCATTGGCGTCGCGCAGCGCGGGCGAATCCGCATGCTTGCAGCGCGCGTAATAGGCCGCATAGTCCTTGCGGTAGCCGTCGAGCAGCGCATCGAGGGCGGGACCGTCCGCATCATGCGGCACGATCAGCGGCTTGATCTTGGTGCGCAGGAAATGGTCCGGGCATGAGGTGCCGAGCGGAGCCAGCGCGCTGAGCTGCTTTGAATTGACGAAGTCCAGCACCTCGGGAACATCGGTGAAGTGGCCCGCCTTGTGCTCGCCCTTGCTGATGCGTCCGCGAATATCCGGCATCAGGCGGCGCGCCACCGCCTTTCGCTCCTCCGCCGGAAGCGATGCCACGGCCTCGCCGCCAAACACGGGGCGCTTCACATTCTTGTCGAGCCACACCGCAGCCTTGTTGATGATGCGGAGCGTCGTCTCGTAGCTCTCCTTGGCGGTCTTGCCCCAGGTGAACAGGCCATGGGCACCCAGCACCACGCCCACGAGCTTCGGATTGGCCGCCGCCAAGGCGCCGAGCTTGATGCCGAGGTCGATGCCCGGGCGCTGCCACGGCAGGTAGCCCATCTCGTCGCCGAAGATCTCCCTGGTCAGCTTCTCGGAATCGGCCGAGGCCGCAATGGCGATCACCGCGTCCGAATGCACGTGGTCCACATGGGTCCACGGCACATAGCCATGGAGGCAGGTGTCGATCGACGGTGCGCGTGGATTGAGGTTGAAGATGCAATGATTGAGCGCGTGCACCATCGCGTCTTCCTGGTCGAGGCTCTTGTAGAGGGACTTCAGCGATTCCAGCTTGTCCATGTAGAGCGTGGCAAATCCGTCGAGCTTCATGGAGCCGAGGTCGCCGCCCGAGCCCTTCACCCACAGCACGGTCACATCCTGGCCCGTCAGCGGATCCTTGTGCGTCACCTTGGCGGAGGTGTTGCCGCCGCCGAAGTTGGTGATGCGGAGATCGGCCCCCAGCAGGTTGGAGCGATAGAGAAGTTTGCCCGGCTCATCGAGGCTGGCGGCGTGCTTATCGTCCCACAGGGACGTCAGGAGGATGTTGCTCATGGTGCAAACCATAGGCAAGGCATTCGCTCAGGGTCAATCAGAAATCATCACTGCATGTGCGATATTGCACTGCAATGACGTTTTGCGATGCAATATGAGTGAAACGACATTGACCTCTGTGAGCGATTTTGATTAGCGTCCGCTCATGCATGAACGCGAGCGCTGGCAGTTGATCCTCACCCACATCCGCAGCCGTGGCGTCATGCGGCTGCGCGAATTGGGTGCCATGACGGGGGCCTCGCCCGCCACCCTGCGCCGCGATGTGACCAAGTTGGAAGAGCTGGGCCAGATCAGGCGCATCCACGGTGGCATCGAAGTGGTGGAGTCGTTCCAGCAGTCGCACCTCAGCGCCAGGCCCTTCGGCATTGCCCAGGGCATGAACTCCGCCAAGAAGCGGGCGCTGGCGCGCGAAGCCGCCAACATGTGCCGCGACGGCGAATCGATCATCATCAATGCCGGTTCCACCACCTGGTACATGGCCGAATACCTGCGCGAGCGCCGCCTGCAGATTCTCACCAATTCCTTTCCCATCGCCCAGGAGCTGATCGGCACCAGCGGCAACCGCATCGTGCTGCCCGGCGGCGAGGTCTATCGTGAGCAGGGCATCATCCTCTCGCCTTTCGACGAGGATGCGATCCAGCATTTCACCGCCTCCCGCATGTTCATGAGCTGCCACGCCATCAGCCAGATGGGCGTGATCGAGGGCGATCCCCTCATTGCCCGCGCCGAGGCGAAGCTCCTCACCCGCGCCGAGCAGCTGGTGGTGCTGGCCGATTCCACCAAGTTCGAAACACGGGGCTCCATGGTTCTGTGCCAGTTGGCGCAGGTCCACACCCTCATCACCGATGAGGACGCGCCCCCCGCCATGCTCGACATGATGCGGGCTCGCGGCGTCAACGTGGTCATCGCCCGCGACGGCAGCGAGGCCAATTCGCGCACCGCCGCCTGAGCGGTTTGCGTGAGGCAGCACGTCCTGTAACCTCCGCCCATGCACGCCCTCATCCTCAATCTCGTCCTCGCCACGGTCATGATGACCTGGACGGTGGGCATCCATTTCTTCGGCATCGTCTTCCTGCTGCGGCTCCTCACCCGTCACAGCCACCGCGTCGCCCACATGTCCGAGGTGATGCGGCAGATCTCGCTGCTGATCTTCGCCGTGCTCGGCATCGTCGCCCTGCACACGGCGGAAATCTGGTCCTATGCGCTGGTCTACCTCACGCTGGGCGCCATCACCGAGTTCGAGCCGGCGCTCTATTTCTCCACCGTCAGCTTCACCACCCTGGGCTACGGCGACATTGTGCTGGGACCTGACTGGCGCATCATGAGCGCCATCGAAGGCGCCAACGGCCTCATCCTCTTCGGCTGGTCCACCGCCTTCCTCATTTCCATGATGAGCAAGATGCGCACCCTCGAACACGACTGGCTGGAGCGCTGAGGCGATGAACGTCTTCTCCACCTGACCTAGAACGTCATCACCTCTGTGTCGTGCTCCATGAACGCCACGACCTCCGGCACCCAGCGCGATTCCACAAATGCCACGTGGTCGGGATGGATGTTGTAGCCGTGATAGGCGTCCTGGTCGGCGAAGGTCATGGAGACGGCATAGTCGAAATCATTCTTCGGACTCGTCTCCCGCGAAATCGCAAAATCCCGAACGCCGGGAATCTTCTGCAAGCCATTGAGGGCATCGAGGAACGACCGCTCCTGCGTCGAACCCTTGGGATGTTTCAGCCTGAAAATCGCGGCATGGCGGATCACGGCGTCACCTCGATCCGCTCCACGCCCTTCGGCTGCGTAATGCCTTTCCAGA
>CALMLK010000318.1 GCA_937868035.1 uncultured Alphaproteobacteria bacterium | reverse complement strand
CCTCAAGGAAGCCCGACGGGCCCAGGCCTCCTCTTGAGGCTTTCCTCGATTCGTCGCGCACGGCGCGCCGGGCTCTCTGCCCGGCGCTTTTTCCAGGCAGGGCGTCGCTCGCGTCATCCTCGCCGATGAAGGCTCGCGCCTGGGCGGTTCGCTGTTGTTCGAAACGGAAGAAATCGACGGCCGGAGCGGCTTCGACTGGTCCCAGGACGTAATCGCCGAGCTGGCCTCCATGCCCAATGTCACGCTCATGCCGCGCAGCACGGTGTTCGGCTGGTTTGACGGCAACATCTTCGGCGCGGTGGAGCGTGTGAACGATCACGTAGCCGAACCATCGACCTACGAGCCGCGGCAACGTTATTGGCGCATCCTCGCCAAGAAAGCGGTGCTGGCGGCGGGAGCGGAAGAGCGTCCGATTGCTTTCGGTGGCAACGACGTGCCGGGCGTGATGACCGCATCCGCCATGCGCCACTACGCCAACCGTTACGCGGCCGCCGCGGGCCGCAACGTGATGGTCTTCACCAACAATGACTCAGGTTATCGCACGGCGCGGGATTTCAAGGCCCGTGGCGTGAATGTTGCCGTCATCGTGGACAGCCGTGGCGACGCGAAGGCTGATGCTGGCGGCGTTCCCGTGTTGCGCGGCCGTGCGCTGGCGGACGTGGCGGGCGGCAAGCTGGTCAATGGCGCAGAACTGACGGATGGCACACATGTGTCGTGCGATGCGGTGGCCATGTCGGGGGGCTGGTCGCCCATTGTCAACCTCATGTGCCATCGTGGCGCCAAGCCGTTGTGGAACGAGGCCATCGCGGCCTTCGTGCCTCCCGATGTGGGGTCGCAGTTCGTGGCGGCCGGTTCTGCCGCAGGCCACATGTTGCTCTCGGAATGCCTGGCCGATGGGGCCCGCGCCGGGGCCACCAACGGCAAGGCGGCGGCGTTGCCAAGATGCCGCGACGAAGCTTATTCCATCTCGCCACTGTGGTGGGTGAAGGAGAGCCACGGCAAGGCCTTCATCGACTACCAGAACGATTCCACGGCGAAGGACCTGCCGCTCGCCGCGCGCGAAGGCTACACCGATATTGAACTGGCCAAGCGCTACACCACCACGGGCATGGCCACGGATCAGGGCAAGCTCGGCAACATCAATGCCATTGCCATCCTTGCCGAAGCGACGGGCAAGTCCATCGCGGAAGTGGGCACCACCACGTTCCGGCCCTTCTACACACCAGTCTCGTTTGGTGCTTTCGCGGGGCCGTTCACGGGGCATCACTTCCAGCCCGTGCGCAAGACGCCGCTCCATGACTGGGCCGATGAGCTGGGTGCGGTGTTTGTGGAGACAGGGCTGTGGATGCGGTCCTCATGGTTCCCGCGCGCGGGAGAGGATTGGCTTGCCGCTGCAAGCCGTGAAGTGCTCGCCACCCGCAACGGTGTTGGTCTTTGCGATGTTTCGACGCTGGGCAAAATCGACGTGCAGGGCCGCGATGCCGGCGTGTTCCTCGACAAGCTCTATTGCAACACCTTCTCCACGCTGGCGGTTGGCAAGGCGCGCTACGGGTTGATGCTGCGCGAAGATGGCATCGTCATGGATGACGGCACCACCTCGCGGCTGGCGGATGATCATTACGTGATGACCACGACCACGGCCAACGCGGCGAAGATCATGAGCCACATGGAATTCTGCCATCAGGCGCTGTGGCCCGATCTCGATGTTCAATATGTGTCGGTCACCGAGCAGTGGGCGCAAATGGCGGTGGCGGGTTCCAGGTCGCGGGCCACGCTGCAGAAGATTGTCGATGGCCTCGTGCTGAGCGATGCGACCGTGCCATATCTTGCGGCGCTGCCAGTCACCATTCTCGGCGGCATTCCCGCCCGCCTGTTCCGCATTTCCTTCTCCGGCGAGCATGCCTATGAACTCGCCGTGCCGGCCGATTTCGGCAGCATGGTTGCGCGCTCCCTCATGCAGGCGGGCGAAGAGTTCGGCATCACGCCCTATGGCGTCGAAGCGCTGTCGATCATGCGCATCGAGAAGGGCCATGTTGCAGGCGGCGAGTTGAACGGCACCACCACGGCGGCAGATCTTGGCCTCGGCAAGATGATGTCGTCGAAGAAGGATTACATCGGCCGCATGATGGCAGGCCGCGAGGGTCTCACCGATCCGTCGCGTCCCTGCGTCGTCGGCATCCGTCCGGTGGACAAGGCGGACAAGCTGCGCTCAGGTTCCCATCTGCTGACGCGCGGTGTGAAACCCTCCATGGCGAATGACCAAGGCTACATCACCTCGGTGGCGTGGTCGCCCATGCTGGACATGTGGCTCGGCCTCGCCCTGCTGAAGGACGGACGCAAGCGCATTGGCGAGGTGGTGCAGGTGTTTGATGGCCTGCGCAATATTCACATGCTGGCGGAGATCTGCGATCCCATGCATTTCGACAAGGAGAATGCGAGGCTCCATGGCTAAGGCAGCACGCGTGACCGAACCCATTTTCCACCGCGTGTCGCCGCTGGCGGACGTGACGGTGCAGGGCCGTTTCGGGGCGGACAAGGGACAGCCGGGCGTCACGCTCTCGGTGCGGCATCCCCTGTCGATCGTCTCGGCGATCGCCCGCAAGGACAAGGCCAAGGCCCTTGCCGATGGGCTTGCGAACCTCAGGGGTGCGACCGTCCTGTGGGCGGGGCCGGACCAGTATTTTGTCCAGGCGGAAGGCCGGGGCGAGGGGGCGCTTGCCGCAGAGTTGTCATTGATGCTCGCCGGCACCGCCTCCGTGTCGGACCAAAGCCACGGGCGGGTTGTTCTGCGCATCGCCGGAGACAAGGCGCGCGCGGTTCTCGCCAAGGGTACACCGGTTGACCTCCATCCCGATGTCTTTCCTGTGGGCAAATCGGCTTTGACGCAAATGGCCCATGTGGGCGTGCATCTCACGCGCGTCGGGGACGACAGCTATGACCTGTCGGTGTTCCGGGGCTTTTCCGAGAGCTTCTGGGAGTGGCTGTCGGAGCAGGCGGAGGAGTTTGGCTATCTCGTCCGTTGACGGACGAAAATCTGTGGATGTTGATCAGCGTCAATGCGTCTTTACCCGGGGTGATTGAAAGTTCCTGCAATTCAAAACCGACGACAGACAAGGAGACTGCCATGACGACCAAGATCCTTTGCGCCACCGATGGGACCGTCCATTCACAGCACGCGGTTGAACTCGCCGCGACGCTTGCCAGCCGCCTCGGTGTGCCGCTTGCCATCTGCACCGTCAACGTCGCCCGTGGTGGCGCGCGCGGTCCGCTCATCCTGTCGATGGATGATGCCAAGGTGAAGAAGATCCTCGATGCAGCCGCCGGCATCGCTCGCGCCGCCAATGTAAAGACGGTCGAGGAAGTGTCCCTCAAGGCGCGGGAAGCGGCTGCGGCCATTGTGCAGTACGCGGAAGACAACGGTTATGACCACATCATCTGCGGCACGGGCGACAAGCACGGTGTCTCGCGCCTGATGCTGGGATCCGTTGCAGCGGATGTGGCGAGCCGTGCCCATTGCACGGTCACTGTCGCCCGCTAAATCCTCAGTTCATCGCATCCGCCATGTGGCGGCCCGCTTTCTTGTCCGCGATGTGGCGGTAGAGATTGCGGGCGCTCACGCCCATGGCGCGGGCGGCGGCTTCGCGGTTGCCGCCATGGGCCTGCAGCATGCGGTCGATATAGGCGTCCTTCAGTTGCTCCATCGACGGGGAATGGTCGAAGTCCAGCGAAAAGGCCTTCGGGCCCGCTTCGCCTGCTTCGGGAAGTGACAGGTGGCGCGGCCAGATCGTGCCATCATCGGCGGACATGAGCAATCCGCGCTCCACCACGTTCCGCAGTTCGCGGATGTTGCCAGGCCAGTCATAGGCCATGAGCAGAGCTTCCGTGGAGGCGTGGAAATGCTTTCGCACGTTGCGCATGAAGTTGCGCGACTCGAGGAAGTGCCGCGCCAGCACGAGAATGTCGTCGCGCCGTTCGCGCAAGGGCGGCACGGTGATGACGAAGGGCGAAAGGCGGTAGAACAGGTCGCCGCGGAATTTGCCCTCTTTCACCCACTCCGAAAGATTGCGGTTTGTGGCCGTGACGAAACGGACGTTTGCGGAAATGTCGCGCGTGCCGCCGAGGCGGCGGAAGCGCGAGGTTTCCAGCACGCGAAGCAGCTTCGCCTGAATCGCCGGGCTGATTTCGCCGATTTCGTCGAGGAAGACGGTGGAGCCTTCAGCGACCTCGATCAGGCCTTCCTTCTTGCGGTCGGCCCCCGTGAAGGCGCCGCGCTCGTGCCCGAACAGTTCGGATTCGAGCAGGTTCTCATGCAGGGAGGCGCAGTCGATCGTCACCAGCTGGTGCTCGCCGCGTGTACTGGAGAGGTGGATGCTTTCCGCCACCAGTTCCTTGCCGACACCGCTTTCACCCTGGATCAGCACTGTTGTATCCGCGGGCGCAACGAGGCCCACGAGTTGCATCACCTTCAGGTATCCCGGGCTGAGACCGACCATGCGGCTGTTGCCAGCCACCTTGTGCTTGCTCTCGAAGTGCTCGAGCTTGCGCCGCATGTCTTCAGTTTCGATGGCGCGTTTCACCGCGATGTCGAGGCGGCCGGAGGACACGGGCTTGATCAGGTAGTCGGCAGCGCCCGCCTGCACAGCCTGCACGGCCTGGTCGATGGAGCCGAAGGCCGTGAGGATGATGACGGGGCAAATCTCGCGGAAGCGGCTGATCGCTTCGATGCCCTGACCGTCGGGCAAACGGATGTCGAGAATGGCAAGCGCGGGCTCTGCACCCTGGATCGCCTTCTCGGCCTCGGCGAGCGTGCGCACACCTGTTGCGGCAAAGCCTTGCCGGTGCAGCTGGTCTGTCAGCATGCGGTTGAGCGGCGGATCATCTTCGACGACGAGGATTTGCCTCTTGCGGCTGTCGTTCACGATTGCAGGTCTCCGGAATGATCTGGGTCGGGAAGGGTGACGCGGAAGGTGCTGCCTTCCCCCACGGTGCTGTTGAGGGTGAGTTCACCGTTCAGGCGTTCCACCGTGGAATGGCAGATGGCGAGGCCGAGACCCGTGCCGGTGGAACCATCGGCCCGCTTGGACCAGAACGGCCAGAAAATGCGGGCGCGATCCTCGGGTGAAATGCCAACGCCCGTGTCGGTGAAACTCACGTCCACGCGGCCGTTGCTGGCCTCGGCAACAACGGTGAGGGTGCCGCCCCTGGGCATGGCGTGGATGGCATTCTGGGCGAGATTGACAAAGACGATGCCGAGATCGCTCTCATTGGCAATGGCGCGGGGATTGCCCTTGATGTGGAGCGTGGTCGTCACACCTGCCTGTGCCGCCTGGTAGGTGAGAAGGGACAACACATCTTTCAGCAGCGGGGCAAGATCGAGAAGCATCTTCTCCTGCGACGAAGGTTCGCTCACCCGCAGCAGGCGCGAGGTCACGTCGAGGCAGCGTTGGATCTCGCGGTCGGCGGTGGCGATGTAGCTTTCGCCGGACACATCTTCGCCGCGTGCCGCCATGTCGTTCCGCATCGCCTCCATCGCGAGATGGATGGACCAGAGCGGATTGTGGATCTCGTGGGCGATGCCTGTTGCAAGTTGGCCGATCTCCGCAAGCCGCTGGCCGTGCGATGCTTCGGCCTGGTTGGAGAGGTCGCGGATCGATTCCACGATGCAGGGAAGGGCCTTGCCGTCCTGCTCCAGCAGGACCCGGGCGGCGGAGACTTCAACGAAAACCTCGCCGCCGTCGGCGCGCTCGTGGCGATGGCGGCATTTCACACTGGCCTTGCCGCGGTCCGACAGTTCCACCATGGGGCAGGGCACCAGCGTGGGCGAGCAGGGCACCTTCAGCCTGTGGCTCGACAGATGGCAGGGCAGCCCCAGCACCTGATCTGGAGTCACCCCCAACTGGCTGCAGTAGGCGGCGTTCACTTTCAGGATGCGGTAGTCGGGTCCGATGACGCGCATGCCGTCGGGGGCTGCGTCCAATACGTCCTGGACGAAGCGCTCATTGGCCTGCACGGCCCGCACGTTCGCGCCCACGTGTTCAGCCATGGCGTTGAAGCGCTGGCCCAGGTCAGCAAGTTCGCCGCCACCATGCACCGAAGTGCGGGCCTCAAGGTTGCCGTCCGAGAAGCGGGTGGCCGCTTCGGCAATGTTTGCCACGGGTTGCAACACGTGATGCTTCACCGCCATCATGATGGCGTAGAGGGCGGCCAGCAACACGGCGAAGCCTGCCGCGGCCAGCAACAGGCCCGCGCGCCAGTAGTCCCGCACCACATCGCCGGCATCGAGATCGACCACAAGCACACCGTTGTCAGCCGCAGCGCCAGCGCCACCCACAGGGGTGAAACTGCGGATCACAGTGTTGCCGGCTGAAGTGGTGATGAACTGCGGCCGCTCCGGCCAGGGCGCGGGCAGTCCGCTAACGCTTCCCATGGCCCAGGGCTTGCCTTGAATGCCGGCATCCGAGGTGATGCGAATGTCTCCGTTGGCCGAGATGAGGGAGATAGCCTTCACCCCATCTTCGCGGGAGAGACGGGTGATCGCATCCTTTACGGCGCTGTCGTCGTTTCTCATCACGGCGCTGCGGAGTGCGAATTCCAGAACCGAACTCTGTTGCGCAGCCATCCTCGCGTGGCCTTCGATCAGACGATTGCGCAGGGCCACCACGAACAACGTCAGGAAGAGCAGCGAACAGGCCGTCAGCACCACGGCGAGCACGATCAGAATTCGCCGCCCCAGTGACGATCCGAACAGTGCGAGTGCGGGCTGGACACGATCTGTCATGCCAGGCCTGCAAGCCGCTGCAAAAGTCCTTCGGAGGGCAGGTCAGCGGCTGTGAGTTCGATGACGTGGTCGATCATCTGCGCGGGAAGATCGTGGGCGAAGAGGGTGAGCGGCAGGATGAGGCGTTGCGGCCAGTCTTGTGCGGCGGCCTCCGCAAACCACGCTTCACGCACTTCGCGGGTGAAGAGCGAAAGCATGGCCTCCGCATTGTGCAGCATCACGTCACGGCCATGGGCCATTTCAGCAAGGGCTGTTTCGGTGAGTGCGTGGGGTGCCAGATTTGAGGCCTGCCAACCGAGGGGCGCCATCTTCTGTTTGCGGAAATCGATCAGCCGCGTCTCCAGCGCGGAGGCCATTGTCTGCACAAGGTCTGGGCGATAGCCGGGGAACACGACGGCGCAGGCACAGGATGCAGGCAATGCATCGCGCCACGCCAAAACGGGTTGTAGCCACGAGGCGACAGCCGTGCGTGTTGTCATGACTCATCCTTTCCCGGCGTGATTTTGCTGCCGGATTGGCAGGGCTGTCCTTGATTGGTGTCAAAGCTGTGGGGATGTCACCAACTGGGCTCCACGCCAGGCACGAAGGGTCGGTCCGTTTCCGTGATCGACTCCGCCTTGACGACTGCCCGTTCCTGACGCGGTTCTCCGGTGATACCTTCCAGCACCGCGCGGACCGAGAGCAGCACGGCTTCGGTCACGAGCGCGAGGCCGCTGTAGAAAGCGGTGTTTGCCCGTTGTGCCACGCCACCAAGGAAATCTTTCGACCAGAGCAGCAGGTGCTGGTCGAGAAAGCGGCCAGCATCGCGCACTGCGGTTCCGCCGGCGTTGCGCAAGAGTGCGGAGACGAATTCCAGTTCATGCACCAGGTGGTCATCGGCGCGCTTGCGCCAATCGGGGGCGGTCAATCCGTAATGCGCATACCAGTTCCGCACTTCGAACATAGGGCTCTGCCGTTCGATGTGGTCATCGGTGAGCCAATAGGATTCATTGGGTGCCACGCGCTTGCCGAAGGTGAGATAGAGATCGGCATAATCCACCCACAGTGCATCGACGCAATTGGGCGAGAGATCGGAGAGGCCGTCGTCAAGAAGCCGCAGGCCCTGTTCCATCCCGTCGCCCTTCACCTGCAGCGCAAACCAGTCGCGGGATGGTGCGGTGGAAAGGTTTTGCAACATCTCCATGTCTGGCTCGCTGTCATGCAGGCGGGCAAGAGCCGCGAGATCATCGGCGGCGGCGGCGAGAACCTGCCGCTGTTCCTGTGTCAGGAGGGGGGCCGGACTGTCCATGTCAGCTCTCCACTTTGCCCTTGGAGTGCGGCACGAAGACGATGGACGGGTTCGTGAGGCTGGGGTCGGCCATGTTCTTCACCTGGCGCACAACTTCATCGTTCGGTCCGCGCGCCTTCGTCTCGTAGGTTCCGTCGCGCAGTTCCTCGATCGGCCCTACGTCCAGCACGCGCATCATGCAGGCCATGACGCAATAGGGGCGGCGGCCCGCATCCATTTCGTCCACGCACATGTTGCACTTCTTCACCGTGTTGCTGTCGGGGTCGTATTGCGGTGCGCCGAAGGGGCAGGCCGCTTCGCAGCGGCGGCAGCCGATGCAGAGCGTGGAATCAATATCGACGATGCCGTCCTTCTGGCGCTTGAAGATCGCGCCTGTCGGGCAGGTTGGCAAACAGGCCGGTTGTGCACAGTGGTTGCACGACATGTTCACCTTGAAGGCATAGACCTCCGGATAGGTGCCGCCTTCGATGTATTGCACACGGCGGAATCGCGGGCCGGGTGCAAGGCCGTTCTTGTCCTTGCAGGCGATTTCGCAGGCGCGGCAACCGATGCAGTCCACATTGTTGTGGATGAATCCCCACTGCACGTCGGGCGTCACCGGCGCATAACCTTCGGCCTTCACCTTCGCGGCGGCTTCGCGGATTTTCTTCTTGTCGAGAACTTGAGCCATGATTGTCTGCTCTCCGCCTTACTGGTCGCGCCGGAAGATGGAACTGCGGGCCGTGGCCAGCTCATCCCACCCGGGCCTGTGTTGCAGGTCGGTTTTCCGGATGTCGCAGAGCACGGTGTTGTAGGCGAAAGCGCCTGCGGGGCTCGGCTCGTCCAGCGTCAGGAAGTCCGGATTGCCGGAGCGGTCGGTGCCATCTTCGGCGATGTCCAT
>CALMLK010000317.1 GCA_937868035.1 uncultured Alphaproteobacteria bacterium | reverse complement strand
CGGCTGGTCCGTCTGAGCGGACAAACTGAACCCATTGGCAAGGCTGCCTCTTGCGGCCTAGTATCGTATTTCGAGGTGCCCGCGAGAGGCACCCAGGGGAGACATTGATCTTGGCTTCAACTGCAAGCGCCATTGATGCGCGTGGTGTCAGCAAGGTGTTCAAAGGAGCGGGACAGGATGAAGTCCGGGCTCTCGACAATGTTTCCGTCAGCATTCGCGAGAACGAGTTCTTCACGCTGCTCGGCCCGTCGGGTTGCGGCAAGACGACGTTGCTGCGCCTGATTGCCGGATTCGACTTTCCCACCGACGGCGAGATCCTGCTCCATGGCGAGAATATCGCCCTGCTGCCGCCCTACAAGCGGCCCGTGAACACGGTGTTCCAGAACTATGCGCTGTTCCCGCACATGACCGTGGGACAGAACATTGCCTTCGGTTTGGAAATGCTGGGCAAGCCGAAGGACGAAACTTCGCAGCGCGTCACTGAAATGCTGAAGCTGGTGCGCATGGAAGACCTGCGCGACCGCCGCACCTCGCAGATCTCCGGTGGCCAGCAGCAGCGTGTGGCGCTGGCCCGCGCGCTGGCGCCGCGGCCGCGCGTGCTGCTCCTCGACGAACCACTCTCGGCGCTGGACTACAAGCTGCGCAAGGACATGCAGATCGAACTGAAGCGCCTGCAACACGATACGGGCATCACCTTCATCTTCGTGACGCACGACCAGGAAGAAGCGCTCACCATGTCGGACCGCATCGCGGTGATGAGCAAGGGCAATATCCTGCAGATCGGAAGTCCGCATGATATCTACGTGCGCCCGGTCGATCATTTCGTGGCGAACTTCATCGGCGAAACGAATTTCCTCAAGGGCCGGGTGAAGACCAAGAAGGCCGGCAAGGTGACGCTCGAGATGTCGGCGGGCGGTACGCTCGTGGCCGATATTCCGGAGAGCGGCGTTTCCGACGGAGACGTGAGCGTGGTGGTGCGGCCCGAAAACGCCGTGCTGGTGGCGCCCTCCAAGGGCGACTTCCGGGGCACCGTCGAGAACATCGTCTATTTCGGCACCGACACCCATGTCCATCTCCGTCTCGATGACGGGGCGCCCTTCATCGTGCGCCAGCAGAATGCGGCGGGAGACAGTGTCGAGGTGAAGCGGGGCGACAAGCCCGGCATTTCCATTGCCGCGGGCACACCCCGCATCCTCAAGGACTGAGCCATGACGGATGCTGCCGGAATTGCCGAGTCCGCCCGCCGCGCCGATGTGCGCAACAGGTGGTGGCTGACTGCACCCGCCCTGGTCATCATCTTCTTTGCCGCCATCGGGCCGCTGTTTGTGGTGGTGCTCTATTCGCTCATGGCAAAGGGTGACTATGGCGACGTGAAGTTCGGCCAATTCTCCTCCGAGGCCTGGCTCAACGTGCTGTTCGACCGCGACATCTTCGATGAAACGCTGTCGCTGGCAAGCGCCCATCTGGAAATCTTCTGGCGCTCGGTCCGGCTTTCGCTGATCACGACGCTTGCAACTTTGTTCCTGGGATTTCCCACGGCCTATTTCATCTCGACGCGGCCCGAGAACCGTCGCGACATCTGGCTGTTCCTCATCACCATTCCGTTCTGGACCAACATTCTCATCCGCACCTTCGCCATGCAGGAGGTGGTGCGGAACGAGGGCATCATCAATTCGCTGCTGATTGCGCTCCACATCATCGACCAGCCAGTGCAGATCATGTTCACCGACTGGGCCGTGCTGTTCGGCATGATCTATGTCTACCTGCCGCTGATGGTGCTGCCCATCTACGCCAGCATGGAGAAGCTTGACTTCCGGTTGGTGGAGGCGGGCTATGATCTTTATGCCACGCGCTTTGGCGTGCTCCGCCGCATCATCATTCCCATGGTAAAGCCTGGCATCGTGGCGGGTTCCATCCTCGTGTTCATTCCGGCGCTCGGTGCCTATGTCATTCCCCGCGTGCTGGGAGGCGGCAAGAGCATGATGCTCGGCAACCTGATCGAATTGCAGTTCGGGCAGGGGCGCAACTGG
>CALMLK010000316.1 GCA_937868035.1 uncultured Alphaproteobacteria bacterium | reverse complement strand
GGCGGCGTAGGTTGCTACGGTCTCAACTGAAACGCCGCTTTCGTTGATGAGACGCCGGGCCAATGGTGAGATCGAAAGTCCATTCGCCGATTTGGCCTTCCCGTGGTGACCTGTTGGCGTACGTACTTCCGCGAAGGGTGACAGCGTTGGGTGAGCTGTTGCCACCTTCGGTGCCGGGAGGGACGAGGGCGTGGCGGTGACCCCCGCAGACCCGCCCAGCACTGCCACAGTGGAACCGACCTTGGCTGATACCCCGGCACCCAGCCTGATCTCGGTGAGCTTCCCAGCGGCAATGGCTTCGACCTCGACCGTCACCTTGTCGGTTTCGACCTCGAAGAGTTTGTCGCCGATCTTCACGTCGTCGCCCACGGCCTTGTACCATACGAGGATCTTGCCCTCGGCCACGGTCTCGCCCAGCTGCGGCATGATGATGGTGTCAGCCATGGTGTTACCCGTTCATGACGCGCGCAATCTTGTCGACGATGCGCGCCGCATTCGGCAGCGCAAGGTCTTCAAGGTGATCGGCGGCGGGGAGCGGAATATGCGGAGTTGTGATGCGCACGATCGGCCCATCCAGATCCCAGAAGGCTTCATCAGCCACGATAGAGGCGATTTCCGCGCCCCAACCGAGCAGCCGGGGATTCTCTTCGACGGTGAAGAGGCGGCCGGTGCGTGCCACTGACCCGAGAATCGTCTGGGTGTCGAGCGGCACCAGCGAGCGCACGTCGATCACTTCCGCATCGATGCCGTGTTCGCGCGCCAGAATCTCCGCGGCTTCAAGAGCGCGCGTCACCATGAAGGCGAGCGCCAGGATGGTGCAGTCCTTCCCGGGCCGCAGGATCTTGGCGGTGCCGAGCGTGTCGACGATCTCGCCATCCGGCACCTCGCCCTTCGTGGCGTAAAGCGCCTTGTGCTCGTGGAAGATGACGGGGTTGTTGTCGCGCACCGCGGCGGCAAAGAGGCCGATCACATCGACGGGCGAAGAGGGCGCCACGACCTTGAGGCCGGGAATCATCATCGTCCAGTTCTCGATCGACTGCGAATGTTGCGCTCCGAAGCGCACGCCTGCTCCGTTGCCGGTACGGATCACCAGCGGGCAACTGAGCTGACCGTTGGTCATGTAGGCAAGCTTCGGCATTTCATTGGCGATGAAGTCGAAGCACACTGCGGCGAAGTCCGAGAACATGAGTTCGGCGATAGGGCGAAGGCCAGTCATGGCCGCACCCATGGCCGCGCCCAGAATCGCCTGCTCTGAAATCGGCGTATCGCGCACGCGCAAGGGACCGAATTCCTCGTAAAGGCCGACTGTCGCCTTGAACACGCCGCCCGCCTTGGCCACGTCCTCACCGAGGAAAACGACATTGTTGTCGCGGCGCATTTCCTGCGAAATCGCGCGGATCACCGCATCACGGTAACTCAGTTCCGCCATGCCCAGCCTCCATCGGCATAGACGTGCGAGGTGAGAAGTTCGCTCGGGGCTTGCGGCGCCGCCTTGCACGCTGCCGTTGCCTCTTCCACCTTTCGCTTGCTCTCGGCATCGATGTCCTCGATCTGCGCCTCCTGGAAGCCGAAGTCCTTGAGCCGTTGTCTGTAAATCTTGATCGGGTCGCGCTCCAGCCAGCGTTCCAGCTCGCCTGGCGGGCGGTACTTGCCGGGGTCGGCACGGGAATGGCCGGAATGGCGATAGGTGAGGCATTCGATGAGCGAGGGCCCGCCGCCATCCCGCGCCTTTGCAATTGCATCGCGTGCGGTGCGATAGACAACGTCAGCGTCATTGCCGTCGATGAGGATGCGCGGCAAGCCATACGCTGCGGCCCGGTCGGCGGCAGGATGTTCCACGGCGGTCACGTCGCCGATGGGCGTGTATTCCATGTAGAGATTGTTCTCGCAGACGAACACCACCGGCAGTTTCCAGATGACGGCGAAATTGACCGCCTCGTGGAAGGCGCCGATGTTCGTGGTGCCGTCACCGAAGAAGCAGACAGTCACATCTTTCTCCCCCAGGTATTGCGCCCGCCAGGCAGAGCCGCAGGCAATGCAGAGATGGGCGCCGATGATGGCGTAGGAGCCCATCACGCCGTGCTCCGCAGAGGTGAGGTGCATGGAGCCGCCCTTGCCGCGCATCAAACCGTTATCGCGCAACATCAATTCGCCGAGCACTCCTTCGATGGGAGCGCCGCGGGCGAGGGTGTGGGCATGTCCGCGATAGGTGCAGAAGGTCTTGTCGCCCTTCTTCATGGCGGCACCGAAGCCTGCCGCGACAGCTTCCTGCCCAAGCGAGAGGTGGCTCGTGCCCTTGATCAGGTTCTGGAGGAAGAGATCATAGGCGCGCTTCTCCGCATCCCGGATCTCGATCTGGAGACGGTAGAGCTCGCGCCGGGTCTCCGTCCCGATGTCGTCATTTTCTCTGGGTTTCGTTGCAGCCATGTCTCACCCGATGTTGTGTCGTGGGTGGAGGACGTGACCTTTTGCACCCGCAGCATGGACCAACGCAGGTGCCGCAGCGCACAACCCATTCATGCCTCTGGCAAGATGCAAGGTGTCCTCCCGAATGCTTCTTCAGTTCTGTAGGTGCTGTCGACACTGTTGCATGCAATGCCGCGAACGGTTTCGGCAAAAATTTCTCAAAATGAGAATTTTCCAGCGTTGCTCTGGGGCGCGCTTGGTTAGGATGGAAGGCAACAAGAGCTCGTTTGAGCGAGCCTGTTCCGCTGCTGCGTTCACCAGGGAGGAGTCGCAACGTGTCTTGCGATAGTCCAGGCAAACTGACCAGTGCTGTGCCGTGCCGCAACTGGCGGTCTGTCCTGATGCTTGTGCACATTCCCTGCGCTTGGGACCGCGTCGACGGCAGCAACGCAATCCAACACAAGGACATTTGATCATGAAGGCCGTGCGGTTTCACGCTGCAAAAGATATTCGTGTCGAAGATGTGCCATCGCCATCAAAGAAGCTCGGCCCCAACGACGTGCTCGTCAAGCCGTTGGTCACCGGCATTTGCGGCACGGATCTCCATGAATATATTGCAGGCCCTATCGTCACGCCGCAGACGCCGCACGTTTACACCGGCGCCACCAACCCACAGATCCTCGGCCACGAGTTCAGCGCCATCGTCGCAGACAAGGGATCTGCCGCCACGCACGTGAAGGTGGGCGATCGCGTTTCCATCCAACCGCTGATTTCACCGCGCGACGACTATTATGGCCGCCGTGGCCTCTATCACCTTAGCGAGAAGATGGGTTGCGTCGGGCTGAGCTGGGCCTGGGGCGGCATGAGTGAATACGCCGTGGTCAACGACTACAACGTGGCCGTGCTGCCCAAGGGCGTGAGCGACATCCAGGGAGCGATGATCGAGCCTGCCGCCGTTGCCGTCTATGCCGCGGATCGTGGCGGCGTGCAGTCGGGCTCGACGGTGCTTGTCTCTGGTGTCGGCCCCATCGGTGCGCTGACACTGCTCGCCGTGAAGGCCGCAGGTGCGGGCCAGATCTTCGTCTCCGAACCCAACGCCTTCCGCCGCAAGATGGCGAAAGAGCTTGTTCCATCCGCCATCGTCATTGATCCGATGACGGAGAATGTGCCGGGAATCATCCGCTCGATGACCGAGGAAGGCGTGGGTGTCGATGTCGCCATCGAATGCGTCGGCCTCGAAGCGAGCCTCAACAGCTGTGCCGCCTCCGTGCGCCGCCAGGGCAAGGTGGTGCAGACAGGCCTTCACATGAAGCCTGCCGCCATCGACGCCATGCTCTGGGCGCTGAAGGACATCACCCTCGAGGCGACGTGGTGCTACCCCGTGCAATGTTGGCCCCGGATCATCCGCATGGTGGAGTCGGGCATCTTCCCGATCGAGAAGATCGTCACCGCCAATATTGCAGCCGACCATGTTGTGAATCAGGGCTTCGATGCTCTGCTCGACAAGTCGGTCAACCACATGAAAATCCTGGTGACCGTGTGATGGCGAACTCCGGGCCAGTGAATGTTGCCATGATCGGCCTCGGCTGGTGGGGCAAGAAGATGACCGCGGTGCTGCAGAAGGCTGGCGATGATATCAGGATCGTCTGCGCTGCCGAGCCCAATCCGGCAGGCGGGGAATTCGCCCGGGCAAACGGTTTCGCCCACTATGCCACCATGCGCGAGGCGCTCGCCCATCCGGGCGTCGAGGCGGTCATCCTCGCGACACCGCACTCTCTGCATGACGAGCAGATCCGCATGGCGGTGGCGGCGAAGAAGCACATCTTCTGCGAAAAGCCGCTGGCGCTCACCCGCAAGGGTGCGGAGTTTGCAGTCAAGGCCTGTGCCCGCAACAAGCTGGTATTGGGGATGGGCCATGAACGCCGCTGGGAGCCGCCGGTCGCAAAGATGCTCACCCTGGCAAGGAACGGCGAACTCGGCCGCATCCAGCAGGTCGAGGGCAACTTCAGTCACGACAAGTTCACCACGCTGGACAAGAAGAACTGGCGCCTGAACCAGAAGGAAGCGCCGGTGGGCGGCATGACTGCCACGGGCATCCACCTCACCGACCTCGCCGCGGCACTGCTCGGCGAGGCCCGCGACCTCCGCGTCTCCTGCGAGAAGCTTTCGTCGAAGATCCCGCAGGGCGACACCATGAGCGTCCACATCCGCTTCAAGAAGGGCGGCACGGCCTATGTTTCGGCCTCGCTCGCCATGCCCTTCATTTCGCGTTTCGCTGTCTTCGGTTCGAAGGGCTGGATCGAGATCCGCGACAAGGCCCACGTGGAAGCGCCTGCAGGCTGGGTCGTCACCTCCGCCATGGCGGGTGGCCCCATCACCGTGACCGAGGTGCCGCCGGCAGAGCCAGTGAAGGACAACCTCGTCGCCTTTGCCCACGCGGTCCGCGGCAAGGCGGCTTACCCCATCACCGGCAAGGACCTCGTCACCAACATCGCCATTCTCGAAGCCATCATCAAATCCGCAGCCAAGGATGGCGCGGTCGTGAAACTCTAGGAGCCGCTCATGAAAGCGCTGATTTTCGAAACGCCAAACAAGCCTGTGATTGCTGATGTGCCAATGCCGTCGATTAAGGACACGGAGGTGATGGTCAAGACCCGCACGGTCGGCATCTGCCATTCCGACTATGAACTGCTGGCGGGCCGCTACATCATCCCGATCTCCTATCCCGTGACGCCGGGCCACGAATGGTGCGGCGAGATCGTCGAGGTCGGCAAGGCGGTGAAGAACTTCAAGGTGGGTGACCGCGTCGTGGGCGAATGCGTCGTGCGCACGCCGGAGCGCCTGCACCACTTCGGCTTCTCCATGGATGGCGCGGACCGCGAATACTTCAACGTCAATCCAGACTGGTTGCACAAGTTGCCGGAAGCCGTGGATGACATGCGGGGCTCCCTCATCGAGCCTTTCACATGCGGTTTCTATGCAGTGCTGCGTTCGGGCGGCACCAACGCGTCTGAAACCGTCGTTGTCTCGGGCGGCGGAACGATCGGCCTCGTCACCGCTGCTGCCGCGCTGGGCATGGGTGCGCGCGTTATCGTCGCCGATCCCATTCCACGCCGCCGCGAGATTGCCCAGAAGCTGGGAGCCGAAGCCATCGATCCTACCGACCGGGGTTCCGAGCAGGTCATGGTAATGACGGGCGGGAAGGGGGCCGACCTGGTGGTCGAATGCGCAGGCCACGACGCCTCCATCGCTTCGGTGTTCGACTATGCCTGCCAGGACGGCCGAATCTCCATGGTGGGCATCAACATCGGCCGCAAGATCGCCTCCAACATGGGTCTCATGCAGCTCAAGAACCTGACCATTCGCGGCTGCATCGGTTCGCCGGGGGTATGGCCTGCCGCCATCCGCTTCCTCGAGAAGACTGGCATCGATCTGTCGCCCATCCAGACCCACAAGTTCTCCCTCACCGACGCAGTGAAGGGTTTTGAACTGGGCCAGGATCCCAAGGCCTGCATCAAGATCACACTTACCACGGGAGCCAAGCACTGATGGCCCGCCATGCGCTCATCGCCGGTGTTTCCGGCATTATCGGCCGCCATTTGGCGGAACACCTGATGGCCACGAAGGGCTGGTCGGTGACCGGCATCTCCCGCCACAAGCATGATCTGCCGAAGGGCGTGAAGCATGTGGCCGTCGACCTCACTGACGAAGATGCTGTGAAGGCGGCGATGAAGCGGGTGAATCCGACGGCTGTTTTCATCACGACCTGGCTCCGCCAGCCCACTGAAGCGGAGAACTGCCGGGTGAATGCGGGCATGGTGCGCAATCTTCTCGGTGCCATGGACGGGAAGAAGATCAAGCACGTCGCGCTGGTGACGGGTCTCAAGCATTACATGGGTCCGTTCGAGGCCTACGCCAAATCGAAGATGGTGACGCCCTTCCGCGAAGAGCAGCCGCGCCTTCCCTACCAGAACTTCTACTACGATCAGGAAGACGAACTCTATGCCGCTGCCGAGAAGCAGGGCTTCTCGTGGTCGGTGCACCGCCCGCACACGCTGATCGGCTACACCGTCGGAAACCAGATGAACATGGCGGCCACGATTGGCGCCTATGCCGCCATCTGCAAGGAAACGGGCCGTCCTTCCGTCTTCCCGGGCTCGCCGCAGCAGTATGAGGCAGTGGTGGATATTACCGATGGCCGCCTCATGGCCAAGCACCTTCTGTGGGC
>CALMLK010000315.1 GCA_937868035.1 uncultured Alphaproteobacteria bacterium | reverse complement strand
TTCCTGCTGCTGCTTCATCCGGTCTTCCGGATTTTCCTTCTTGATGCGCTCCATCTCGGGCTGCAGCTTCTTCATCTTGCTCATCGAGGCGTAGGACTTGTTGGCGAGCGGGAAGAGCACCAGCTTCACAAGCACCGTCACGAACAGGATGGCGAGGCCGAAGTTGCCGAGGAAGCCGTTGGCGAAGTGCACCAGCTTGTACATGGGCTTGGTGAGGAAATAGAACCAGCCCCAGTCGATCATGAGGTCGAACTTGTCGATGCCGTACTTCTCGCCGATCGCATACATGCTGTTGACGATCTTGGCGCCGGCATAGATGTGGTCGGTGAGTTCGGTGGCGGCACCGGGCCCGACGGTCACGGCTTCCTTGCCGAGCCAATCCACCTGGTAGGCGTCACGCTCGCCGATCTTGAAATGCTGGTAGGTCGAGGTGAGGGCGCGGCTCTGGTCGGGGATGAGGGCGGTTGCCCAGTATTTGTCGGTAAAGGCAACCCAGCCGCCCTTGGAATCCTTGACGAGCTTGCCGTCTTCCTTGGCCACGTCGTGATACTTGGCTTCCGTCAGGCTGCCGTCCTGCACGCCGAGCATGCCTTCGAAGAACACGTAGTAACCGGCCACCTGTGGCGTATCCTGGCGCTGCACGCGGGCATAGGGAATGAGCGACACGGCCGCCGCCGACTTGTTCTGGATGCCGTGCTTGACGGTGAACACATAGGTGTCCGAGAGCGAAATCGTGCGCGTGAAGACAAGGCCCTCGCCGTTGTCCCACGACAGCGTGACAGGCGAGTCGGCCGTGAGCGCCGTGCCCGAGGAAACCGTCCACACGCTCTTCGCATCCGGCACCTTCACCGTGGAACCGGCGGGTGCCACGAAGCCCTGCTCGGCGAAATAGGCATTGGCCGTGCCCGACGGCGAGAGCAGCGTGATGATGGGACTCGTGAGATTGGCCTGCTCGCGATAGTCCTTGAGCTTGAGATCGTCGAGCTGCGCGCCCGTGAGATTGATCGAGCCTTCCAGCTGCGGCGTATCGATCTTCACGCGGGACGTGGTGGCAAGCGCCTGGTCGCGGGTGACGGCGTTGGCTGCGGCGGGATCGCCGGGAACCTGCGCCTGCGGCTGCGCCGTCTGGCCTGCGCCCGTTTGCTGCGTTGTCTGCTGTGTCGTCTGCTGGGCCTGCTGGTTCAGCTTCGGCGTCACGAAGAAATATTGCCAGACGAAGACGATGGCCATGGACAGCACGATCGCCAGAATCAGATTCTTGCTGTCGGGCTTCATGGGGTTCTGGTTGGGGGTCATGGTCTGGTCCTGGTGTCGCCCGCATGCGGTGCGGCGTGGAGTTTGGAAACAGCGGATATAATGTCGTTCTGCAGGTCTTCAAAGCTGCGTGTGGCGCTCGCCTCGCGGCCGATCAGCACATAATCGAAGCCATCGCGCGCAACGCCGGGCAGGGCGAGGCGGGCCGCTTCCTTGAGGCGGCGGCGGATGCGGTTGCGCATCACCGCATTGCCGAGTTTCTTGGTGCAGGTGAATCCCACCCGCGCAGTGTCGGTGTCGTGGCGGTCGCGGGCCTGCAGCAACACGCCGGCTTTTGGCACAAAACGGCCCTTCGCCGCGGACAGAAAATCCCGCCGGCGCAAGAGCCGTTTCATGAGGAACAGGATCGCTTAGGCGCTGAGGCGCTTGCGGCCACGCGCACGGCGGCGGTTGATCACCCGGCGGCCGCCCACGGTGGCCATGCGCGCACGGAAACCATGGCGGCGCTTGCGAACAAGCTTGGAAGGTTGATATGTGCGCTTCACGAGCAATCTCCGTAAGGTTTGCTGCCAGCCCCAACCCTTTGTTTTTCAAGGTCAAACACCTGTCCGGGGCAGATTGTTCTGCCCCCGGCAAGGCGGGGGATGTCAGGAATTTGAGCGGCTTATGGTCAATCCCCCGGGAAAAGTCAACGCCGGGCGGATATTGCTCCCGCTCATGGCATAACACGCCGTTTGAAGCCTTCTCAACTTCAAGTGAGGGACTGCTGCAATGGCCGGGGCTGTGGCGTATGGAGGGCGTGATGACCATCCCCGAACCGTCTGGCCCCGAACCGTCTGGCCCCGAACCTTCTGGTCCTGAACCTTCTGGTCCTGAACCTTCCGACAGTCCCTCGCGCGCCGTGCGCCGCTGGTTTGCGCCTGCTGCGGTGGTGGGCCTGATGCTGCTGGCATACGCCCTCGGCCTCCACCGCTATGTGTCGCTGGCGAGCCTGGCCGAACACCGCACCTTCCTCAAGACCTTCACCAGCGAACATGGCGCACTGGCTCTCGCGGCCTTCGTCCTCGTCTACATCGGTGCCGTTGCCCTCTCGCTGCCGGGCGCATCGCTGCTCACCATGGCAGGCGGCTTTCTCTTTGGCTGGCTGCTGGGCGGATCGGCCGCCGTGGTAGCCGCGACCCTGGGGGCGATTGCGATCTTTCTCATCGCCCGCTCCTCCATTGGCGACGCCCTTGAGCGCCGCGCCGGCCCCGCCGTGCAGCGCGTGAAGCAAGGCTTCGCCGCTGATGCCTTCAACTACATGCTGTTCCTGCGGCTGGTGCCGTTGTTCCCCTTCTGGCTGGTGAACCTTGCCGCCGCCCTCGCCAACGTCAGCTTGCGCGCGTTCACCTCGGCCACGGCGCTTGGTATCATTCCGGGAACCTTTGCCTTCGCCTTCCTGGGGCAAGGCCTCGACAGCGTTCTGGCGGTGGAAGCCGCCTGGCAGTCCTGCGTCGCCACGGGTGCTGCCGCAACCTGTCCGCCGGAACCGAGCCTCTCCTCGCTCGTCACGCCGCAACTGCTTCTGGCCTTTTCGGCACTCGGTCTGGTAGCTTTGCTGCCTGTTGTCCTGAAACGTTGGAAAGGCCGCGTATGAAATTCGATATTGCCGTCATTGGTGCCGGTTCCGCCGGCCTCAGCGTGGCGGCGGCAGCGGCCCAGTTCGGCCAGACGGTGGTGCTCTTCGAGAAAGACACCATGGGCGGCGATTGCCTGAACACCGGCTGCGTTCCATCCAAGGCCCTGCTGGCGGCGGCCTCCGCGGCGGAAGGCCACCGCAGCAGCGACGCCTTCGGCATCGCGGGCCATGAGCCCGGCGTGGATTTCACCGCCGTCATGGCCCACGTGCAGCGTGTCATCGCAGCCATTGCGCCCCATGATTCGGTCGAGCGCTTCGAAAGCCTCGGCGTGACGGTGGTGCGCGCGGCCGCCAAGTTCATCGCGCCCCAGACGCTGGAGGCAGGCGGTGAAATCTATGAAGCGCGCCGCATCGTGGTCGCCACAGGCTCGCGCCCCGCCGTTCCGCCCGTCCCCTCGCACACGTGCGCGAAGCCCGAGTTCCCGGGC
>CALMLK010000314.1 GCA_937868035.1 uncultured Alphaproteobacteria bacterium | reverse complement strand
ATGGTGGCGGAGGCGGGCTGTGCCTTCGCCGTCTCGCCGGGGTCATCGCCGCTTCTGCTTGATGCCGCCGACACGATCGAGATGCCGCTCCTGCCGGGTGGTGTCACCGCCACGGAAGTGATGGCGCTGCTGGAGCGCGGCTATCACTTCCAGAAGTTCTTCCCCGCCGAGCCCGCAGGCGGCACGGCCTATCTTGCATCGCTGGCCCAGCCTCTGCCGCAGGTGAAGTTCTGTCCCACGGGCGGCATCAACGCAGCACTCGCTCCGTCCTATCTCAAGCTGCCGAATGTCATCACCCTCGGCGGCTCGTGGATGGCGCCCAAGGCGATGATGGCGGCAGGCGATTGGGCAGGCATTGAAAAGCTGGCGCGGGATGCAGCCGCCCTCGCCAGCGCAAACACGTCGGATCACGTCGCATGAAGATCAACGGCCAATCATACCGCACCATCTGGCCCTCGGCGGACGGCACGGCTGTCCAAATCATCGACCAGACGAAGCTGCCGCACCTCTTTGAAACCGTGACCTTGCGGACACTCGAAGACGCGGCCCACGCGATTTCGGACATGCTTGTGCGCGGTGCGCCGCTGATCGGCGCAACGGGAGCCTATGGCCTCGCGCTCGCCATGCGAACCGATGCCAGTGACGCAAGCCTGGCGCAGGCTCACGACACGCTGGTCCGCACGCGCCCCACCGCCGTCAATCTGAAATGGGCGCTGGACACCGTGCAGGCTGTCCTCAGCCCCCTGCCGCCGCGCGAGCGCGCCACCGCAGCCTTCGCCGAGGCCGCCCGCATCGCTGATGAAGACGTGGAAACCTGCGCCCGCCTCGGCGAACACGGCCTCGATCTCATCCGCGCCGTGTGGGAGAGCCAGGGCCGCTCGCGCCCCGTCAACATTCTCACCCACTGCAATGCGGGCTGGCTCGCAACGGTGGACTGGGGCACGGCCACGGCACCCATCTACAAGGCCGTGGAAGCGGGCATTCCCGTTCATGTCTATGTGGATGAAACGCGGCCCCGCAACCAGGGCGCCAGCCTCACCGCCTACGAACTCAACAGCGAAAACATTCCCCACTCGGTGATCGTCGACAACGCCGGTGGCCACCTCATGCAGCATGGCATGATCGATCTCTGCATCGTCGGCACGGACCGCACCACGGCCAACGGCGACGTTGCCAACAAGATCGGCACCTATCTCAAGGCCCTGGCCGCCCACGACAACGGCGTGCCGTTCTACGTCGCGCTGCCATCCTCCACCGTGGACTGGAGCATGAGCGACGGACTGCGCGACATCCCCATCGAGACGCGCTCGCCGCGCGAGGTGACGCACATCACCGGTCTTGCGGGCAATGGCCGGCTGGAAACGGTACAGCTCACGCCCACCGGGAGTGCCGCCATCAATTTCGGCTTCGACGTGACACCCGCTCGCCTCGTGACCGGCCTCATCACGGAACGCGGCGTCTGTGCCGCCACGCGCGAGGGCTTGACGGGCCTGTTTCCGGAGCGGCGATAGGGAAGACCGCGGTCATGCACGGGACTGATCAACGCGGTGTTGAGCGAACCCGGGCGCTCACGCCACGCTCACAATTTTCCCTCGCGCTCCGCCTCCACCTCGAGATCGTTCATCGCCGCCACATAGCGTTCGATGGCGAGTGACTCGGTGGAGAAGCCTTGCCGGTACAGCAGCAGCACGCTGACGGCGATGGTGACGGCCATCGCCACGTAGGGGCCGACGAACAGGAACAACGCAGACACCGCGAAGTAATAACCGCGAATGCCGTTGTTGAGGCTCTTCACCGATTCGGTCAGCACCACTGCCGTCTGCGCGATCATCACCGTGCAGTGGGGCGTGCGGGCGTCCGCATTGTTCAGGCCGCCGATCATTGCCAGCGCGTAGGCGAGTTTGCGCAACGCATAGGTGAAGGAAAAGAACGCCGCCGCCATGATGACCGTGAGTGACGCAAAATTCATCGAGAAGACGCCGAGCGACATGGGCGGAAAGAAGCTCATGGTGGTGAGCGAGGCATGCACGTGGTTGATGCTGGCCAGCGTGCCCACGAGACCCGCCAGCAGGATGAGCGTGGCCGAGCCGAAGAACGACATGCTGTTGGAAAGCTGCCCCAGCATGATCGCGTCGATCACCCGGTTCTCGCGCGGCGAATTGAGCAGCATGCGCATCCAGCGCAGCCGCACCACATGCAACTGCGCATTCAGCGTGCCCCGCCCGAGGAGCGAAAGAATGGGTCCATAGGCCGCCCACATCAGGAAGATGAGGCCGACGGCCATGAGGTGCGGAAGGTCGAAGTCGTAGGGCATCGTCTGCTGTCCTCGCCGTCAGATCAACCGTGGATTTCCTTGATCTTCTGGGCGCTGATCCCGGGTGCGCGCTCCAGCGTGTAGTTCAGGTTGAACGCCGATGATGCCAGAAGCACGGGGGCGCCGTCGAGGTCCTGTGCGATGGAAGAGCGGTTGCCTTCCACGAAGGTGTCGAGCGTCTTCTTGTCGCCACTCGAAATCCAGCGCAGCACATCAAAGCGCGTCGTTTCGAAATCCACGGGCACGCCGTATTCCTGGTTGAGGCGGTCCTTCAGCACGTCCAGCTGCAGCGCGCCGACAACGCCCACGATGGCGCCCGAGCCATCCATCGGCGTGAACAATTGCACCACGCCTTCCTCCGCCAGTTCCTCCAATGCCGAGCGCAGCTTCTTCGCCTTCATGGGATCGCTGAGCTTCACGCGCCGCAGGATTTCCGGCGCGAAGCTGGGCACGCCCGTGAAGACGATGTCTTCGCCTTCCGTCAGCGTATCGCCAATGCGCAGCACGCCATGGTTGGGAATGCCCACCACATCGCCCGCATAGGCTTCCTCCGCCAGAGAACGGTCCTGCGCGAAGAAGAATTGCGGGGCATTGAGGGCGAGGGACTTTCCGGTGCGCACGATGGTCGTGCGCATGCCGCGCGTGAGCTTGC
Organism: uncultured Alphaproteobacteria bacterium; assembly: GCA_937868035.1. Taxonomy (GTDB): domain Bacteria; phylum Pseudomonadota; class Alphaproteobacteria; order Rhizobiales; family Aestuariivirgaceae; genus Aestuariivirga. The sequence goes on along the minus strand of CALMLK010000314.1, from coordinate 11,920 downwards.
CGGAGCAGACGCGCATGAAGGCGATGCGGTCCCGGTGATTGGGGTCCATGTTGGCCTGGATCTTGAACACAACGCCCGTGAGCTTCGGCTCCACCGCCTTCACGTCGCGCTGGCGCGAATGCTGGTCGCGGGGCGGTGGCTCATATTTGATCAGCGCCTCCAGGAGATCACGCACGCCGAAATTCTTGATGGCCGAACCGAAATAGACAGGGCTGAGATGGCCTTCACGAAAGGCCTGCTTGTCAAAGCCTTGCGTGACCGAATGCACGAGTTCGATCTCGTCGCGGAAATGGGCATCGGCACCGGGCGCCAGCAGCGCCGTCACACGTGAATCAGAGGGGCCCGACACTTCCTCGCCTTCCGGGGCGGAATCGAGCTTGCGGATGCGGGGCTCCGTGAGGTCGTAGGTTCCGGCAAAGGCCTTGCCCAACCCGATCGGCCACACCATCGGCACCGCCGTCAGCGCCAGGCCCTTTTCGATCTCGTCGATCAGGTCGAGGGGCTCGCGTGTTTCGCGGTCGAGCTTGTTGATGAAGGTGATGATGGGGATGTCGCGCAAGCGGCAGATTTCGAAGAGCTTGCGGGTGCGGTCTTCAATGCCCTTGGCGCCGTCGATCACCATGACGGCGGCGTCCACCGCGGTCAGCGTGCGGTAGGTGTCTTCCGAGAAGTCCTCGTGGCCGGGCGTATCGAGCAGGTTGAAGACGCAGCCGCCGTATTCGAAGGTCATCACCGAGGTGACGACCGAGATGCCGCGCTGCCGTTCGATGGCCATCCAGTCGGAGCGGGTGCGGCGGCGGTCGCCCTTGGCGCGCACATGGCCGGCAAGCTGGATGGCGCCGCCGAACAGCAGCAGCTTTTCGGTCAGCGTCGTCTTGCCCGCGTCGGGGTGCGAAATGATGGCGAAGGTGCGCCGGCGGGCGACCTCTTGGGGAATGGTCAGTGTCACGAAACGGGTCCGGTTTGGCTTTGCCGGGCTGTAGCGGAATGCCTTGCGGGCGTCCAGAGAGTTGCCCCGGCGCGCCTGCTGTGGCATGGGGGACGCAGAGGCTTTTCCATGACAAAACTGGCACTTCTGGGCGATATCGGCGGCACAAATTCGCGCTTCGGGCTGGTTAGCCTGGGCGCCATGGATGTGCAGGACGTCGAGGTCCTGAAGAACGACAATTTCCCGAGCCTTGAGGACGCCATTTCGCACTACGTGGCCAAGCGCGGCATCACTGAACTCGCCGCCGCCGCCGTCGATGTTGCCGCCCCCGTTGATCGCGAGGTCATCACCCTGACCAACCGGGACTGGACCTTCAGCGCCGAAAGCCTGCGCAAGGCCGCCCGTGCCCGCCGCTTCCGCCTGCTCAACGACTTCGAGGCGCTGGCCTGGTCGTTGCCGCACATCGGCGCGGCGGACCTGGTGCAGATCGGCGGGCGCCTGCCGCCCGAGCCCCATGTGAAGGTGGTGCTCGGTCCTGGCACCGGACTTGGCATGGCTGTTCTCGCACCCCTGCCGCAGGGCGGCTGGATGCCGATCCCCGGCGAACTCGGCCACACCACGCTTCCCGTCGTTACGGCGGAAGAACTGGCGCTGAAAGACAAGATCGCCGGCAAGGACCGTTTCGCCGAGGCCGAGGACGTGCTCACAGGGCCTGGGCTGCTCTCCCTTTACAAGGCCGTGGCGGAGAACCCCGTGCATGTCACGCCTGAAGCCGTGTTGCAGGCCGCGCTGGCGGGCGCTGATGCGGCAGCGGAAAAGACACTGGATCATTTCATGACCTTCCTCGCCCGCGCATCGGGAGATGTGGGCATGGCGCTGCAGGCGCGCGGCGGCGTCTACCTCGCGGGCGGTATTGCCCCCTCCATCGCGGCAAAACTGCAGCAGCCGAAATACCGCGCCGTCTTCGAGGACAAGGGCCGCATTGCCGAAGTGATGAAACCAATCCCGTGGTTCGTGATCACCGACCGCTTCCCGGCGTTCAAGGGCTGTGCCGCAGCCCTCGCTGCGATGGGGGAGTAACCCGCATGATCGACAATCGCGCCCTCATCGTCATTGATGTGCAGAACGATTTCTGCCCCGGCGGCAAACTCGCGGTGGCAGGCGGCGACGAGACCGTGCCGCTCATCAACGCGCTGATGGGAGACTTCAATCACGTCATCCTCACGCAGGACTGGCACCCGGAGGGGCATTCCTCCTTTGCCTCGCAGCATCGAGGTGCCGCGCCTTTCTCCACCATCACCATGCCCTATGGCCCGCAGACGCTCTGGCCGGACCATTGCATCATCGGCAGCGACGGGGCGGCCTTTCACACGGGCCTGAACGTGGCGCGCGCCGAACTCATCATCCGCAAGGGCTTCCGCAAACCGATCGATTCCTACTCGGCCTTCTTCGAGAACGATCACGTGACGCCAACCGGCCTTGGCGGATACCTGCGTGAACGCGGCCTCACCCGCCTCACCCTCGTGGGCCTCGCCTTCGACTATTGCGTGCGCTACTCCGCAGAGGATGCCCGCGCCCAGGGCTTCGGCGTCACCGTGATCGAAAAGGCCACGCGCGCCATCGACCTCAACGGCAGTGCCGCGGCCACGAAAGCGAGCTTCGCCGAACGGGACATCGTGCTGGCATGAGCCTGCTTTTCCCCGCACAGGCCCCCGTGACACTGCCCGTCAGCGGCACAGCGCAACGTTTCCCGCTGCATCGCATCTACTGCGTGGGCCGCAACTACAATGAGCACGTGGCCGAGATGGGCGGGGTGGTGGGGCGCGATCCGCCCTTCTTCTTCTCCAAGCCCAACGACGCCATCGTGCTGGATGGACGCTTTCCCTATCCGTCCATGAGCCGCGACGTGCATCACGAGATCGAACTGGTGGTGGCGCTGGGCCCCGAGGCGAAAATCTGCGGCTATGCCACCGGCATCGACTTCACCCGCCGTGACCTGCAGGCGGAGGCAAAGAAGCTGGGACGGGCCTGGGACACGGCCAAGGCCTTCGACTTCTCCGCCCCCGTGAGCGCCATCACGCCGCGCACCGATGTGCTCTCGTCCGGCGCCATCTGGCTCGACGTCAACGGCACGCGGCGGCAGACGGGCAACCTTTGCGACATGATCTGGAACGTGCAGGAAATCATCGACACGCTCGGCCAGTACTTCATCCTGAAGCCCGGCGACATCATCTTCACCGGAACGCCCGCAGGCGTGGGCGCGGTACAGAAGGGCGACAGGCTCAGCGGCGGCATCGAAGGCGTGGGCGACATCAGCGTCGTCGTCACGTGAGTGACCGGCTGAAGGCAATCCTGCTGGTGATGGGCGCCATGGCCACCTTCACCGTGCTGGACACCTCGGCAAAATATGCCGCCCAGAGCCTTCCCGTCCTCGTCGGCGTTTTCTTCCGCTATGTGATCGGGCTGCTGCTGGCCTCCGTCATCATCTGGCGCGCCGGCGGATTTTCTCTCCTCGTGACCCGTCATCCGTATCTCCAGATTCTGCGCGGACTGCTGTTGCTGGGCTCGACGGCGTGCAACTTCACCGCCATGTCTCACCTGCAACTGGCGCAGACGGCGGCGATCAACTTCACCTTGCCGCTCTGGGTCTGCGCCATCTCCGTGCCGCTGCTGGGCGAACATGTGGGCCTGCGCCGCTGGATGGCGGTGCTGGTGGGTTTCGTGGGCGTGATGGTGATCATGCGGCCCGGCTCCATGGATTTCCATTGGGCCATGGTGATTTCGCTGATGAGCGCCCTGTTCGGGGCGCTCTACAACATCGCCACCCGCAAGGTGGGCGGCAGCGACGGGACGCAGACGTCGCTCTTCTATGTGGGGCTAGTCGGATCGTTGGGCGCGTCACTTCCGCTCGTGCATGCCTGGCAGACGCCGGAGGGGTGGCAATGGCTGCCGCTGGTGCTCATGGGACTTGCAGGCACGGCAGGTCACTCCATGCTGATCAAGGCCCATCGCCTCGCACCCGCCTCGGCGATCGCACCCTTCATCTATACGCAGATTGTCTGGATGACCATCGCCGGTGCCTTCGTGTTCGGCCAGTTCCCCGACCGCTGGACGCTGCTGGGCGCCGTCATCGTCGTCGGCAGCGGCGCTTACGTCTTCGCCCGCGAACGTAAAAAGGGCGTGACGACCGCGCAGGACGCCACGCCCGAGGATTGATTGCTGCCGCCGGCTTAGCCTGCGATATAGGCCGTCTTCACCGAGGTGTAGAATTCCGCGGCGTAGCGGCCCTGTTCGCGCGGGCCGAAACTTGAGCCTTTTCGGCCGCCGAACGGCACGTGATAATCGACGCCCGCCGTCGGCAGGTTCACCATCACCATGCCGGCCTGGGACTTCTTGCGGAAGTCCGTCGCCGCCTTGAGCGAGTTTGTGTAGATGCCCGACGAGAGGCCGAAGTCCGTGTCGTTGGCCACGGCCAGCGCCTCGTCGTAGCTCTCGACCTTGATCACCGAAGCCACGGGGCCGAACACTTCCTCGCGGTTGATGCGCATGTCGTTGCGGGTGTTGATGATGAGCGCGGGCGAAAGGAAGTGGCCCTTGGTGTCGCGGTTGAGGCGCTCCCCGCCCCAGGCGAGTTCGGCTTCCTTGCGGCCGATGTCGATATACATTTCGTCCTGCTTCAACTGCGATTCATCGACCACCGGGCCGATCTGCGTGCCGTCCTTGAGCGCATGATCGACCTTCAGCGCCTTGATGGCGGTGACGACCCTCTCGACGAAGGCATCGTGGATCTTGCTCTCGACGATGAGGCGCGAGGAGGCCGTGCAGCGCTGGCCGGTCTGGAAAAAGGCGCCATCGACGGCACCGGCGACGGCGGCATCGAGGTTGGCATCGTTGAGCACGACGAGCGGGTTCTTGCCACCCATCTCCAGCTGGAACTTGGCGCCGCGCGCCGCGCAGGACTGCGCCACGCGCGCCCCCGTCTGCACTGAACCGGTGAAGGAAATGGCGTTCACATCACGGGAGTCCAGCATGGCCTGGCCCACTTCGGAACCGCGGCCCATGACCAGGTTGAGCACGCCCTTCGGCAGGCCCGCGCGCGAGGCGATTTCGGTGAGCGCCCAGGCGCAGCCGGGCACGAGATCGGCGGGCTTGAACACCACAGTGTTGCCATAGGCCAGCGCCGGCGCGATCTTCCAGGCCGGAATGGCGATGGGGAAGTTCCACGGGCAGATGAGGCCGACGACGCCCACCGGCTCGCGCGTGATGGTGATGTCGACGCCGGGCCGCACCGAGGGCACCGCCACGCCATCGACGCGAAGAGCTTCCTGGGCGAAGAACTTGAAGATCTGCGCGGCGCGCGCCGTTTCCATGATGCCGTTCATCAGCGGCTTGCCTTCCTCGCGGGCAAGCAGCTTGCCGATCTCCTCCTTGCGGGCGAGAAGCTCGACGCCGATGGCTTCCAGGATGTCGGCGCGCTGTTGTGGCGTGGTCGCGGCCCAGCCGGGAAGTGCCTCCTTGGCGGCGGCAATGGCAGCAAGCGCCTGGGCCTTGTCGGCCTGCGCGTAAGTGCCTACCACATCGCTCACGTCCGACGGGTTGATGTTGTCCTTGGCCGACTTGCCCTCGACCCATTCACCGGCAATGAAATTCTTGTGCAGCATGTCTGACTTCCTTGTTTGAAAAATCCACCAACGCCTGACCGTGCGGGAATGAATCGGACGTCGATCGGATTTGGTTCGGTCTTGGTTGCGCCCGCTGTAAAGAAGCGGCAGCGCGGGCGCAAGCATCAGCCGATGCGGAGCAGGATTGCGCCCGCGGCGATGAGCAGGGCGCCCGCCACGCGCTGAATGGTGAGGGTTTCCTTGAGCAGCCGCGCCGACATGACAAGGGCGAAGATGATGCTGGTTTCGCGCAGCGCCGCCACCGTGGCGATGGGCGCCTGCGCCATGGCCCAGATGACGATGGCATAGGCGAGAGACGAGGCCGCTGCCCCGAACAGGCCCTTCTTCCAGTGCGGCAGCACATGGGTGAGGATGACGGGTCCGCGCATCATCAGGCCGGTCACGAACAGGAACAGCCCGTCCAGCACGAAGACAAAGCCGGCATAGGCGATGGGATCGCCCGAGACGCGTCCCCCCAGGCCATCGACCACGGTGTAAACCGCGATGAAGACGGCCGTGCCGCCTGCGAAGAACAGCGTCTGGCGGTCCACGTTGGCGCGCCGGAGCCCGGAAAGACCCGCGAGCAGCAGGCCGATGAGCAGCACCACGATCCCCGCCGTGGCCAGCGGTGTCGGCACGTCGTGCATCAGAATCGATGTGCCGAGCAGCGTCAGGAAAGGCGCACCACCCCGCGCCAGCGGATAGACGAGGCTGAGGTCGCCCGTTCTGTAGCTGCGCGCCAGGAAGAGGTTGTAGCCAGTATGGAGGAAGCCCGAGACGATGCCGTAGATGACGCCCGTGCTGTTCGGCATGCCCGTCACCGCCAGCATGGCGAGGCCAAAGAAGCCCATGCCCGTCTGGATCAGGAACAGACCCAGGAAGCGGTCAAGGTTGAGCTTCACCTGAACGTTCCAGGCCGCGTGCAGGAAGGCCGCAAACAGGACGAGAAGGAAGACCGTGGTGCTCAAGATGACTGGCCGTGGCTGAAAGCCCAGCGATAAGCGGGGCAAGCTGCAGGCGCAACAAAAAAGGCCCGGCTGCGGGGCCGGGCCTTGTGATTGCTGGAAACTGGCTGTTTCGCTGGATCAGCTGCAAACGGAACCGCCGACGGCGGTCTGGTAGCAGGTCAGCGCCGAGGTCGAGCGGGGGCGCACCATGATGGCCTGTTCCACGTTGAACGTGGTGGCGCCGAGAATCTTGTCACCCAGGAATGAGGCGACATAGGGCACATAGTCCATGCAGGCGATGGCGACGATCACGTCGTTGTTGGCGGTCATCAAGGCCGGCATGGCGGTGGTGTCCGGTGTCGTGTCGCAGGTGGGGCCGGTGGTCATCTTGGTCTTCCACATCTGCGTGACGGTCGCACCGACCTTGCGGTAGCCATAGACGTTGATGTGGAAATCGGCGACGGGCGTCGGCGCGATCACCATTTCGGCAGCCTTGTAGTAGTCGTCGATCTGGCTCTTGAGGATCGAGGTGCGGTTCTGCGCCACAAGGTCGGCGACGACGCTGGCGGAATAGGTGATCTTGCGGTTGAACGAGATCAGCGCCGTAAGGTCAATCATGCCGAAAAACAGCAGGATCAGGAACGGCACGATGATCGCCGTCTCGATGGCGGCGACACCGTTGTCGGCGCGCAGGAAGGTCTTGAACGTCGGGGTCATGATGACAGTCTCGCTCAGGTGCAGTTCGTGCCAGCGGGGAAGGGTTCGTTCTGGAACATGGCAAAGCCGGCGATGCGGCGCTTGCGGTCGTTGTCCACGTTGCCGAAGGCGCTCATGAAGGGCAGCACGATGTTCCAGTCGTAGGTGGCGATCACCGCCACGGGCTTGGACGGCCCGCCGCAGTCATAGGATGAAGAGGAGGGGGCGCCGCCGTAGGATGTGCCCACGTTGAGGTAGGAAGGCGTTGCGGTCTTCAGGGCGGAGAAGGTGGCCGCGGACTTGACGTAGACCTTGACGGAATTGTTGCAGTCCATGACCGTATTGGCCAGTTTGCAAATTTCTGTCTTGAAGGCGGCGGCGCTCATGCCGGCGGTCTGGGCCTGGCCGGTGCGGATCTTGCGCGCCGCTTCCTGAACACTCGATTGCAGGACATATTCGGTGAACAACATCAGGCCGGTCTCGACAACGGCCCCCATGGCGAAGAAGAACACGGGCGCCACCATGGCAAATTCGATGGCAGTCACGCCGCGCGCATTGCGGAGGAACCGCTTGGGCGCGAATTTCAGACGCATGTTTTTACTCCCCACTGACAGGTGGCGCTTCCGGACCCGCCACCAAGCTCCGACTTATCATGTGGAGCTTTCCGGTATTTGAACGGATTGTCTAAAATTTGAATGATCCGGCTGTCCCACATGAAAACGGGCGAACCCGGAAGGCCCGCCCGCTGAATGATGCCATCCGTGAAGACGTTCACTGCGGCGCGGGCGGCGCATCCGACTTGGCGCTGTCGGTGCCCGTGGCCAATTCGATCTTCTTCTTCGTCTGTTCGATGATCTTGGCGGAATAAACGATGTCGTCGCCGATCTGCAGTTCGCTCTCGCACAAGGGTGCGCAGTTGAGCGACTGGCGGTCCGGTCCCCGGAAGAGCGCCACCGTGTTCGGTGTCGTGTGGGCGATGGAGACGTCGAAGGAGGCCATCTCGTTGCCCGACAGGTCGAGGATCAGCAGGTTCGTGGTTCCGAAGCCGCGGCCATGGATGAAGAGCTTGGTGCCTTCGACCGTTGCGTCCGCGATCGTCGGATTGCCGATCACCACGGAGCCGGGAAGGGCGGGCAGGATCACCATCTGCGACTGGTCGGTTTCAATCGTCAGCACCTGCGCGGCGCCGGCTTGCGCCGCCGGCAGGGCGAGCGCTGCCACCGCGACGGCTGCGGAAATCATCAGGGAGAAGCGGAGACGCATGCGGACAAACCTCTTGGCGTGACGGCATGGCGCGCGGGGCGCGCACCTGCCTTTGCGAAAAAACCTTGCACGGCAATGGTGAATCTTCGGTTACCGCGGCGTCGCTTTCGATCAGGAGGTGGAAGATCAGCGGCCCGACAGGGTAAACAGGCGTTGCTGCCGATGGTTTTCCAGGTCTTCGATGGAAGGGTTAACCGCGCCTTTACAGCTCTCGTGGGAAGAAAGCCTCATTCACAGCGCGGCGCGTCATCGCCCGCCAACGGACGGGTCCCATGATTCACATTCTTTCCATTGCACTCCTGCCCATCCTCATGATTGTCGCCGCGATCAGCGACCTGATGTCGTTCCGCATCCCCAACTGGCTGACGCTGCTGACCGCCGTGCTCTTCTTTCCCATGGCCTGGCTCACCGGCATGCCCCTGGTGGAATTCGGCTGGCACCTTGCCGCCGGAGCGATCCTCTTCGTCGCAGGCTTCGCGCTCTTCTCCTTCGGTCTCTTCGGTGGCGGCGACGCCAAGCTGATGGCAGCTGCCGGCCTCTGGTTCGGCACGGCGCAGACCATGCCCTTCCTTGTTGCCACGGTCCTCGCCGGTGGCGGCCTCGCCATCGCGGTGGCGGTGTGGTCGCTCATCATGACCGTCTTTGAAATCCACGGACCGGGAGAAAATACACGCCTCGTCCGGGTGGCCCGCAAGATTCGCCCGAAGCTTCCCTACGGCTTTGCTTTCGCCATCGGCGCCATCGTCGCCTACCCGCAAAGCTGGTGGATGACGGGGGCCGCGTGAGCCGGATTTCCGCAAACATGGATAACATTAACCAATATTTTGCCATTCCGTCCGAAAGATGGAACCCGAGAGTGTGTGTGGCCCCGCGATTTGAAGCGGTGCAACCCGTGAGGATCTGCAGATGAGTAAGATGCGTGTTGTGGTGTTGGCTGGTTCGATTGGCGCTGCTGTCGTGGCTGCCATGCTGGCCAAGGGCGTGATCGGCAAGAAGGCGCCGCCGCCTGAAACCAAGATCATCACCAAGGTGGAGACGGAGGACGTCCTCGTCGCCGCACGTGACATCCAGACGGGTGAGAAGCTTGCTCCCGGCAGCGTCATCTGGCGTTCCTGGCCGAAGGAAAACGTCCTCGAGCCCATGATCACCAAGGAAGAAATGCCGGACGCCGAGGAGAAATATGCCGAGGCGCGCGCCTATGTGCCGATGTTCGAAGGCGAAGTCATCAACGACAAGAAGGTCGTGAAGCCCGGTGATGGCGGCTTCATCAGCGCCATCCTGCCCAAAGGCATGCGCGCCATCTCGGTTGCCGTGTCGGTGCGCTCCACCGCAGGCGGCTTCATTCTGCCCAACGACCGGGTTGACGTGATCCTGACCAAGAAGATTCCCGGCGCCGGCCAGCTCGTGAAGAGCGAAACGGTGATCTCCAATGTCCGTGTCCTGGCCATGGACCAGGTGTTCAAGAAGGTCCAGGAGGGCGACGAGGTTTCCATGAAGGAAGTGGAAACCGCCACCGTCGAGCTCCGTCCCGAACAGGCTGAAATCCTCGCCAAGGTGGAATCGGAGGGCGAGCTCTCGCTGGCGCTCCGGTCCATCGCCGAGAACGATGCGAAGTCGATCGAGGAAGGCCCGGTCCTTGCCGAGAAGTATCGCAGCAACGGCGCCACCAAGACGACCGACACGCTCTTCATTCGCGCAGGCATCGAAACCTACGCCACCAATCGCTGAGGCACACGCGTCATGTTCATGAACTTCAACAACTCGTATCTTGCGCGTCCGGTGGCCAAGGCAGGATTCCTGCTGGCGGGCCTCGTGACTGCGGCAACGCTGGCGTTCTCGTTCCAGGCCCTCACCGCGCCAAGGGCACAGGCCACGGACCTCGACATATCGGCAGCCGAGAACGATGGCCGCTTCGTGCGCATCGGCCTCAACAAGTCGGTGGTCGTGAAGCTGCCGGGCGACGCCCGCGACGTGATCGTGGGCAATCCCGAGATCGTCGATGCGGTGGTGCGCTCCAAGAACACCGCCTACCTCTTCGCCCGCAAGCCCGGCCAGACCAACGTCTTCTTCTTCGACGTCAATGGTCAGCAGATCCTCAATCTCGATCTCGAGGTGGCGCTGGATCCGATGGCGATCCGCAAGCTTCTGCAGCGTTCGCTGCCTGGCACGAAGATCACCGTCGACACGGTCAACAACAACGTCGTACTCGGCGGCATGGCGCAGAGCCAGCTGGAGGCCAAGACGGCCGTCGATCTCGCCACCCAGTTCATCCAGTCGTCGTCGTTCTTCCAGAGCGGTTCGTCGCTCATCAACACCATAAAGGTGGCGGGTGAAGACCAGGTCATGCTGAAGGTGAAGGTTGTCGAAATCCGCCGCGATGTGCTGAAGCAGCTCGGTGTTGATTTCCAGGCCCTCATCAAGGCCGGAAACTTTGCCTTCAATCTCTCCAACATGAACCCCTTCGCCAACCCGCTGCTGAGCCCGAAGGGCGGCTATGCAGCCGCCTACAGCGGCGGCAATGGCACCTTTGACAGCGCCGTCCGCGCCATGGAATCCGATGGCCTGCTGCGCACCCTGGCGGAACCGAACCTCACCGCCATCACCGGCGCCGATGCCAAGTTCCTGGCCGGCGGTGAATTCCCCTACTGTACCGACCTCGTGCGCGCCACGCTGGAATGCCTGAAGTACGAGTACAAGGAATATGGTGTGAGCCTCAACTTCACCCCGACGGTGCTCGACCAGGGCCGCATCAACCTCAAGATCAAGACGGAAGTGAGCGAGTTCGCCCCCTCTGTCACCGATGCCGCCATCCCGACGCTGAACAAGCGCACGGCCGAGACGGTCCTCGAAATGCCGAGCGGCGGCTCCATGATGATTGCGGGCCTGATCCGCAACAAGACCAGCCAGACCGTCAAGGGCACGCCGGGCCTCAAGAACCTCCCGGTTCTGGGCGCCCTGTTCCGCAGCCGCGACTTCGAGGCGAATGAAACGGAACTCGTTGTCCTCGTGACGCCCTATCTGGTGCGCCCCACGGGCGAGAAGCAGCTCACCACGCCGGACGAGGGCTACAACACGCCCACCGACCGCCAGACCATCCTCCTGGGCCGCCTCAACAAGGTCTACGGCGGCGGCGGAAAAGCGCCCGACGGCACATATCACGGCAACGTTGGCTTCATCGTCGAGTGAGCCGGGAAAGGTTTAGGAAAATGCGTATGTCAGTCTTGTCTCGGAAATCCCTCTCCTTCCTCTTCGTGGTCGCAAGCCTCGGACTGGGCGGCTGCGCCCACGACGAACTGGCGCTCGACGATGCCTATGTGCCGCTGAGCCCCGAGGAACGCTTCCCCATCGAATACGCCAAGGGGCCGATCACCATGGAGGTGTCGTCAGCCCACGGCAGCCTGCAGCCTTCGCAGGTGAATGCGGTG
>CALMLK010000313.1 GCA_937868035.1 uncultured Alphaproteobacteria bacterium | reverse complement strand
CGTGAAATCCGCCGGCGCACCCGCCTGCAAGCGCCCCTGTTCCAGCCCGAGGATCGCCGCAGGGCGTTGCGACAAGGATTCAACAAGGCGCGGCAAACCAATGTATTCATTGGCTGAAAGCGACAACGCGGAGGACAGCATGGTCTCCAGGCCTACGGCACCGAAGGCGGCTTCCGCGAAGGGCAGACGCTTGGTGTCATCGCTTTGCGGATCATGCGACGACACGATCACGTCGATGGTGCCATCGGCCACGGCAGCGACAAGGGCACGGCGGTCGTCCTCGCTGCGCAAGGGCGGCGCCAGCTTGAAGAAGGTGCGATAGGCCCCGATGTCGGTCTCGTTCAGCACGAGATGGTGGATGGAGACGCCGCAGGTCACCGGAAGTCCCTTATCCTTGGCGCGGCGGATCACCTCCAGCGACAGTGCCGACGATACCTGCGCCACATGATAGCGGGCGCCCGTCATCTCGACGACGCGAAGGTCACGCTCCAGCATGATCACTTCACTCATGGCGGGATTGCCAGAGAGGCCAAGCCGCGAGGCCGCCTCACCCGCATTCATCACGCCGCCGGAGAGCGAGGGCTCTTCCGCATGTCCCACGACCAGCATGTCGAAGTCGCGGGCATACATGAGCGCGCGGCGGAACAGGTTGGCATTGCCGACAGCCTTGACCGCGTCGGTCACGGCCACCGCACCGGCGCGGCGCAGCAGGCCGATCTCGGCCATCTGTTCGCCCGCCAATCCCTTGGTGATGGCGGCCATGGGCGCCACCCGAACCTTGGCCGTGTCGCGGGCGCGCCGCAGAACGTAGTCCACGATCGCCGCATCATCGATCACCGGTTGCGTATTCGGCATGACGATGATCGTGGTGACACCGCCCGCCGCTGCCGCATCCGATGCACTGGCCAGCGTCTCGCGGTATTCCGAGCCCGGTTCGCCGGTGAAGACGCGCATGTCCACAAGGCCGGGAACCAGCAGATGTCCCTTGCAATCCACCACGGTGGCGGATGCGCCGACACTGTCGCGCGTCACGTCCTTGCCCACCGCGAGGATCCAGCCGTCCTCCACCAGAATGCCACCTGGACCATTCAGCCCCTGCAGGGGGGCCAGAACCTTGGCGTTCACATAGGCGCGGCGGTTGCGTGAGGGAGACCCGATCATGACTTGCCTCCTGCACGGCGCGAGCGGTCCAGCCCATCCAGAATTGCCATGCGCACGGCGACCCCCATTTCCACCTGCTCGCGGATCACCGATTGCGCGCCATCGGCCACATCGGAGTCGATCTCGACGCCCCGATTCATGGGACCGGGATGCATCACAAGCGCGTGGGGCCGGGCAGCGGCCAGCTTGGACACCGTGAGGCCGTAGAACTGGTAATATTCCCGCAGGCTCGGCACAAAAGCGCCGCTCATGCGCTCCACCTGCAAACGGAGCATCATCACCACGTCAGCCCCGGCCAGCCCCTTGTCCATGTCGCGGAACACCTCGACACCGAAATTGGCGATGCCCGAAGGCAGCAGCGTCGATGGTGCCACGCAACGCACGCGCGCACCCATCTTGGTGAGGAGGTGAATGTTGGAGCGCGCCACCCGCGAATGCAGGATGTCGCCGCAGATCGCCACGGTAAGACCTTCAAGCCGCCCGAAGTGGCGGCGAATGGTGAGCGCGTCGAGCAGGGCCTGCGTCGGGTGCTCATGCTGCCCGTCGCCCGCATTGATGACCGCACAGGAAACCTTCTGGGAGAGCAACTCCACGGCCCCGGATGACTGGTGCCGCACCACAAGGAAATCCGGGTGCATGGCGTTGATGGTCATGGCCGTATCGAGCAGCGTCTCGCCCTTGGACAGGGATGAGGTGGCAACCGCCATGTTCATCACATCCGCCCCCAGCCGCTTTCCCGCGATCTCGAAGGAGCTTTGCGTGCGCGTGGAGTTCTCGAAGAACAGGTTCACCTGCGTTTGCCCCGCCAGCACGCGGCCAGACTCGGAGAGCGACTTGCCGCTTTCGGCATAGTGCTGCGCCAGGTCAAGGACGGCGATGATGTCGAGCGGGGAAAGATCAGAGATGGCCAGCAGGTGCTGGGCCTTGAACAGGGCGGGCCGTTGGGCTGTCGATGTCATTAAAGCCGGGGCTTTAGGGGAGGGACGCCCGGCTGGCAAGCCCGCCCGGCCTTCATGTTGTGGGAAAGTCCGCTGGTGGTGAACGCACCGCGTCCAGGAACGACTGGAGGATGTGCGCCGCAGCCAGCTTGTCCACGATTTCCGCCCGTTTGGCGCGCGACATGTCGGCCTCAATCATGGTGCGCGTCACGGCGGCCGTGGAGAGGCGCTCGTCCCAGTAGACGATGGGGAGGGAGGTGAGGCGTGCGAGATTTCGGGCAAAGGCGCGCGTCGCTTGGGCCCGCGGCCCCTCGCTTCCGTCCATGTTGAGGGGCATGCCCAGCAACAGCAGTCCGATATGCTCTTTTTCGGCGAAGGCGAGCAGCAGCTTGGCATCCTCGGTGAACTTGGTCCGGCGGATCGTATCGCGCGGCGTGGCGAACTGCCCGGTGAAGTCGCTGGTCGCCATGCCGATGGTCTTGGTGCCGAGGTCCAGCCCCAGCATGCGCTTGCCCTTGGGAAGGGCGTGGGCGGCGGTCCGGGCCTCTGAGGCAAAACTGGTCATGGACAGAGCCATAGCGGGCAGGGAAAAGGGGTCAATGAGCAAATCCCCTTCCAAGACCAAAGCAACCCGCCCCGTTGGCCCCGTCGTCGATCCGTTGCCGCCCGGCTCCAAGCCTGATCTCAGGCCGTTGCACGGCCGCTGGGTGCGCCTCGATCCCGTGAGCGTCGCCCGTCACGCCCAGTCACTCTATGCCTCCTTCGACGGCAAGGACCCCGACGGCGATATCTGGACCTACCTCGGTTACGGACCATGGCCGGATTTCGACACCTTCGCCGAATGGCTGAAGGAGCGGGAAGCCTCGCGCGATCCGTGGTTCTATGCCTTCGTGGACCGGGCAACGGGCGAGGCACTCGGCATGGGCTCGTTCATGCGTGCCGACCCTGCCAACGGCGTGATCGAGATCGGCCATATCTGGATGTCGCCCGCCATGCAGCGCACCAGGCTTTCGACCGAGACCATCTTCCTCATGATGCGCCACGCCTTCGACGACCTCGGCGTACGCCGCCTCGAATGGAAATGCGATTCCCTGAACGCCCCCTCGCGCGCCGCCGCCCTGCGCTTCGGCTTCACCTTTGAAGGCATTTTCCGCCAGCACTTCATCGTCAAGGGCCGGAACCGCGATACCGCCTGGTTTTCCATCATCGACACCGAATGGCCACGCATCCGCCAAGGCTTCGAGCGCTGGCTGGCCGACGACAACTTCGACGCCACGGGCAAGCAGAAGAACAAGCTTTCCGTCAGCCCGTAACGGAAGGTTTCAGGCCGGCAGGCCGGGATGCAAACGCCTGATCTCATCCGCAACATGATGCTGTAGCTGCCAGAGATAGGAATCGTGGATTCCGTGTTCGGCGAGTTTCAGGATGGTGTTGTGCAGATAGGCCGCGTTGGTGCCCCAGTGACCGGCTGCCCGCGCGATGCGATAGGCTTGCTGGTCGAGTGGCAGCTTCAGGTAATAGCCTTTTGAGCGCGGAGCCGCATAGAATGTGTAGCCGTCCACCGGAGTGCCCTCAACATCCACCCGGAGACGCCGGAAGGATTGCACGTCTTCCACATAAGTCATTTCCCTGCGCAACAGCTTCCTGAGCTGGTCGGCGACGTGGGCCTGCGGAAACTGGAGAAGCAGTCCATCACAACTCCCGCCATGGTCGAGCGCCATCATCAGACCGGGCTGCTGCGGTGTTCCGCGCCAGTTCATGATGGGGAGACAGAAGGAACGCCGCCAGCCATAGGCCCGGCCACGCACCTGCCTCACTGGCTCGAATTCCGGTTTCCAGATCAGGGACCCGTAAGCGAAAATGTGAACTGGCCCGCCCCGGGCGTGATCAAGAACGTCATTCGCCAGGCGGTCATAGTCCTCGGCCGTGAGCGGTGTCAGACCGTCCTCCAAACCTGCATCGGGCTCGATACGTTCGACAGCGGCAATCAGTTCGGCGGTGAGCGAAAGCGTGCGGCGCGGCATGGCAGGCGTTCCCTTGCAGTGCGAAAGTAACGGCGTCGAAACCCCCGCACCACCTTCACCGGGGAGGGGAGCAATTGCAACCCCGCGGCCTCACAGCAAAGTTGCAGGTCACCTGACCCTTTGCTAACACCCCGGCCAATCTGAAATTTCGGGAATCCACTCATGTCGGTTGATCAGGCCACGGTGAAACGCGTGGCACGTCTCGCACGCATCAAGGTGAAGGACGAGGACGTGCCGCGCATTGCGGGCGAACTCAACGAAATCCTGGCCTTCGTCGAGCAGTTGAACGAGGTCGACGTCTCGGGCGTCGAACCGCTCACCTCGGTCGTCGCCATGAAAATGAAGATGCGCGACGATGTCGTGAGCGACGGCGGCATCCCCAAGGACGTGACCAAGAACGCACCCGCCGCGGAAGACGATTTCTTCATGGTGCCCAAGGTGGTGGAATAATCATGACCAGCCTGACGACGCTCACCATTGCCGAAGCCCGCGCCAAGCTGAAGGCGCGCGACATCTCCGCAGCCGAACTGACAGAGGACTACATCAAGGCCGTGGAAGCGGCCCGTGGCCTCAACGCCTACATTGTGGAGACACCCGAGCAGGCCCGCGCTTCCGCCAAGGCGTCCGATCTTCGTTTCAAGGCGGGAACGGCCGGCGAACTGGAAGGCATTCCGCTCGGCATCAAGGATCTCTTCGCCACCCGTGGCGTGCACACCCAGGCCTGCAGCCACATCCTCGACAAGTTCCAGCCGACCTATGAGTCGACCGTCACGGCGAACCTCTTCCGCGAGGGCGCGGTGATGCTGGGCAAGCTCAACATGGACGAGTTCGCCATGGGTTCGTCCAACGAGACGAGCTACTACGGCCCCGTCACCAACCCCTGGCGGCGCAAGAATTCCAATGCGGCCCTCGTTCCCGGTGGCTCGTCAGGCGGATCGGCGTCAGCCGTCGCCGCCCACATCTGCGCCGCCGCCACGGCAACCGACACGGGCGGCTCCATCCGCCAGCCCGCCGCCTTCACCGGTACCGTGGGAATCAAGCCCACCTATGGCCGCTGCTCGCGCTGGGGCATCGTGGCCTTCGCCTCGTCGCTGGACCAGGCCGGCCCCATCGCCCGCGACGTGCGCGACGCTGCGATCATGCTCAAGGTGATGGCAAGCGTCGATCCCAAGGACACCACCAGCGTCGACCGCCCCGTGCCGGATTATGAAGCGGTGCTGGGCAAGTCCGTGAAAGGCCTCCGCATCGGCATTCCCCGCGAATACCGCCCTGACGGACTGCCCGCCGAGATCGATGCCCTGTGGAACAAAGGCGCGGAATGGCTGAAGGCGCAGGGCGCGGAGGTCGTCGAGATTTCCCTGCCGCACACGAAATACGCATTGCCGGCCTATTACATCGTTGCACCTGCGGAAGCCTCGTCCAATCTCGCCCGCTATGACGGCGTGCGCTACGGACTGCGTGTGCCGGGCAACGACCTGATCGATACCTATGAGAATACCCGCGCCGCCGGCTTCGGCCCCGAAGTGCAGCGCCGCATCATGATCGGCACCTACGTGCTTTCGGCTGGCTACTACGATGCCTACTACGTGCGCGCCCAGAAGGTCCGTACACTGATCAAGCAGGATTTCGACAAGGCCTGGGAAAAGGTTGATGTGGTGCTGACGCCCGCAACGCCCTCCGCCGCCTTCGCCCCCGGCGAGATCACGGACCCCGTGCAGATGTACCTGAACGATGTGTTCACCGTCACCGTGAACATGGCGGGATTGCCCGGCATCGCCGTGCCGGCGGGACTGTCGGAGCAGGGCTTGCCGCTCGGCCTGCAGTTGATCGGCAAACCCTTCGACGAAGAAACCCTCTTCCAGACTGCCTACGCGCTGGAACAGGCCGCCGGAAAATTCACCGCGCCAAAGTGGTGGTAATCCACCCTCGAACAGCAAAAAGGCCGGACTGCCCAGCAGTCCGGCCTGCTTCTTTTTCAGAAGCCGGAAATCACTTCACATCGACGAGGCGCAGGTAGGGCTTCTTGGCCTGCCAGCCTTGCGGGAATTTCTCCTTCGCCGCTTCGTCCGAGAGTGAGGCGAGGATGATCGCCTTGTCGCCCGGCTTCCAGTCAGCCGGCGTTGCCACCGATTTCGTGGCCGTGAGTTGCAGCGAGTCGATCACGCGCAGCACTTCATCGAAGTTGCGCCCCGTGCTCATGGGGTAGGTGAGGATCAACTTGATCTTCTTGTCCGGCCCGATGATGAAGACGTTGCGGACTGTCTGGTTGTCGGCGGCGGTCCGGCTCTTGGCGTTGCCCGAGGCGTTGGGATGAATCATGCCGTAGAGCTTGGCCACGGTCATCTCGCTGTCGCCGATCATGGGATAACTCACGTCACCGCCCGTCACGTCCTTGATGTCCTGCTTCCAGCGCAGATGATCGTCAACGCTGTCCACCGAGATGCCGATCAGCTTCACCCCACGCTTCTGGAACTCGCCGGACTTCAGCGCCATGGCGCCCAATTCGGTGGTGCAGACGGGCGTGAAATCCTTGGGATGCGACACCATCACGGCCCAGGAACCGTCGATGAAATCATGGAACTTGATCCGGCCTTCTGTCGTGTCCGCTTCAAAATCAGGAGCGATATCACCGAGTTGCAATGCCATGGCAGGAGCCTCCTTGTTGTTGTCGATAGAAATATAGTAGCCCGGTCGTTCGGAATAAAGAACAATATTGCAGCAGCGGCGAACAGCTCTTCGCGCCAGATTTGCGCATCAGACGCTGAGCCGGATCAAGGGATCACCAGTTGCAAAACTGGTGAACACCAGATCGTCGGGAATGTCGCGCGCTTCGCCATCGCCGCTACGCCTTGATGCGTTCGCCCTTCGGATCATAGAACGGCGCGAACTGCACCTTCGCGGCATGCTTCTTCCACGCCAGTTCAACTTCCCACGTGCCGGTTGACAGCCAGTCGGCCGAGACGCCGTCCGCGTTCTTGACGTAGGCCAGTGCCAGTGACCGTCCCACACGATGCCCGAAAGCGCCGGAGGTCGTTGAACCGACGATCACGCCGTTCCGGTAGACAGGCTCTTCGTGATACATCATGGGGCATGCCTCGCTGGTATCCTCAAGCGCAATGGTCACCATGCGCTTCGGCAGCACCTTGATCTCGCGCTGCTTGAGCAGGGCCTCACGGCCGATGAAGCCGCCCGGCTTGTCCCAGGCCACGCCAAAACCAAGGCCTGCTTCCAGCGCCGTTTCCTCATCCGACATGTCATGGCCCCAATGGCGGTAGCCCTTCTCCATGCGGGCGTTGTTCATGGAATGCATGCCCGCCGGCGTGAGATTGAATTCGGGGCCTGCAGCCAGCAGTGTCTCCATCACATGCGCGGCAAATTCGGCGGGGATGTAGAGTTCCCAGCCCAGTTCGCCCACATAAGTGAGCCGCGAGGCCCGCACGCGCGCGTAGCCGATCTCGATTTCCTGCGATGTGCCGAAGGGGAAGGCGGCATTGGAGAGGTCCGCGCCCGACACCTTCTCCAGCAGCGCGCGCGATTTCGGACCCATGATGGCGATCATCGGCAGGCCGGACGTCACATCGACGGCGACACAGTTCTTGTCGCCGCTCTGGCGTCTCAGCCAGGCCATGTCGCGCGTCTGCGGCACCGCGCCCGTGACGACGAGGAACTT
>CALMLK010000312.1 GCA_937868035.1 uncultured Alphaproteobacteria bacterium | reverse complement strand
GATGCCGCCCGGGTCCGGCGCGTCTATGATCTTGGCGCGGCCGACCACCGCGGCGAGCGGGAAGCCGCCGGCCAGCGACTTCGCCGCCGTCATCAGGTCCGGCTCCACGCCATAGTGTTCCATGGCGAAGAACTTGCCGGTGCGGCCGAAGCCTGTCTGGATTTCGTCGGCGATGAGAAGGATGCCGTGCTTGTCGCAAAGGGCGCGCAGCTTCACCATCAGCTCCTTGGGAGCGATATAGAAGCCGCCTTCGCCCTGCACGGGCTCGATGATGATGGCGGCCACGCGCTCCGGCTCCACGTCGCACTTGAAGATCAATTCGATGGCGTGGATCGCGTCTTCCACCGTGATGCCCTTGTGGGCGACGGGGAAGGGCACATGCCAGATGCCAGGCGCCATGGGCCCGAACTTGGCCTTGTAGGGCACGACCTTGCCCGTCAAGGACATGCCCAGTAGCGTGCGGCCATGGAAGCCGCCATGGAAGGCGATGACGTCCGAGCGGCCCGTATAGGCGCGGGCGAACTTGATGGCGTTCTCGACGGCTTCCGCACCGGTCGTCACCAGTGCTGCCTTCTTGTCACCGGAGATCGGTGCGACCTTGTTCAGCTTTTCGCAGACTTCGATGAAAGGCGTGTAGGGCATGACCATGGCGCAGGTGTGCGTCACCTTCTCCAGCTGCTCATAGACACGCTTCATCACCAGCGGGTGGCGGTGGCCGGTGTTGACCACGGCGATGCCGCCGCCAAAATCGATGTAGCGGTTGCCTTCGATGTCCCAGATCTCGGAATTCTCGGCCTTGGCCGCCATCACGGGCGCGCCCATGCCAATACCGCGCGAGACAGCCTTGGCGCGGCGCTCCACCCATTCCTTGTTTGAGCCAATGGGTGCGGTGATGGGTGCGTTCATGATGATCTCCTTCGGTTGCAGGTCTTTTACCCCTGCCCACGCGGTCAGGCAAACCTCATGCGTGGAGCCAGCGCGGACGAATTGCCGCCTGGGTTGTTGGCGGAGGGGATGATGCGGCATATCATCAGCCCCATGACTGACCTTACCCGCCTGACTGCCGTCGAAGTCTCGAACCTGTTGCGCATCGGGGCGGTGTCGCCGCTGGAATGCCTGGACGCGCTGGAAAAGCGCATCGCCGCCGTGAATGCGCCGGTCAATGCGCTGGTCACGCTCTGCTTTGAGCGCGCCCGCAAGCATGCGGCGCGGCTGATGGAGCGTCCGGCGCATGAGCGCGGCCGTCTCGGCGGTCTTCCGGTGCCGATCAAGGATCTCTGCGACGTGGCCGGGGTTCGGTCCACGCAAGGTTCCCCCATCTTCAAGGATGTGATTGCAGCCGAGTCGGACATTGTGGTCAGGCATCTCGAAGGCGAGGGCGGCGTTGTCTATGCCATGTCCAACACGCCCGAGTTCGGGGCAGGGGCGCACACCTTCAACGAGGTCTTCGGCGTCACCTGCAATCCGTGGGACACGCGGTTGTCGGCGTCGGGTTCGTCGGGCGGGGCCGCAGTTGCGCTGGCCACCGGCATGGCCTGGGTGGCGCATGGTTCCGACCTTGGCGGCTCGCTCCGCAACCCCGCCAGCTTCTGTGGCGTCGTGGGCATGCGGCCGTCGCCGGGGCGGGTGGCGGCAAGCGTCTATTCCAAGATCGACGGCACGCTCGGCGTGGAAGGCCCCATGGCGCGCAACGTCGCCGACCTCGCCTTTCTCTTCGATGCGATGGTGGGAGCGGAAGCGGGCGATCCCCTGTCTCTGCCGCGCGAAGACGTGAGCTATCTCGCCGCCACGAGATCGGGGTGGAAGCCGAAGCGCGTGGCGGTGTCCCGCGATCTCGGCATCTCGCCCGTCGACCCAGAGATCGCCGCACTGGTCCTCGCCGCCGCGCGCAAGCTGGAAGCAGAGGGTGTGATCGTTGAAGAGGCGCATCCTGATCTGGCGGATGCCATGAATGCCGTGCAGACCCTGCGCGCCCTCAGTTATGCCACGGGCATGCGCCAGTTGCTGGCCGATCATCGTGACAAGCTGAAGCCGGAAGTCATCTGGAATATCGAAAAGGGGCTGAAGCTGACGGGGGATGAAATTGCCCGCGCCGAAGCCCAGCGCGGTACGTTGTTCCGGCGCATGCATGCCTTCCTCGACACCTATGACCTGTTGCTCTGCCCGACCACTATCGTTCCTCCGTTTCCGGTTGAGATTCGTTATCCAACCCATTGCGCAGGAAAGGAATTTTCAAGCTACGTTGATTGGCTTCTGATCGTCGGCACGATCACGCTCTGCGCCTGTCCGGCGATCTCCATTCCCTGCGGCTTCACCCAGGGCAACATGCCCGTCGGCCTGCAGATCGTGGCGCCGAACCGGGGCGAGGCGAAACTTCTGGCAGGTGCTGCGTTCATCGAGAAGGTCTTGGGCCTTGGTGCGCTCACGCCCATTGAGCCCCGCGTCACGCATGAAACTTGATGCACTACTCGCGGAGGTGCGGGCCTGTACGCTGTGTACTGATCTGCCACTCGGCCCCAATCCGTTGGTGCAGGCGGGCGAAGGTGCGCGCATCCTCATCGCGGGCCAGGCGCCGGGGCGCATCACCCACGGCAAGGGCCGCCCTTTCGACGATCCGTCAGGACGGCGCCTGCGCGACTGGCTCGGCATTTCGGCCGAGACATTTTATGATCCGCACCGTTGCGCCGTTCTCGCCATGGGCTTTTGCTATCCCGGCACGGGGAAGGGCGGTGACTTGCCGCCGCGGCCCGCTTGCGCGGCGCAGTGGCGCACACGCCTCATCCGGGCGCTGCCGGACATCCGCCTCACGCTGGTCATCGGCCAGTACGCACAGGGCTGGCACCTTCCGCACATGGCGAAACTCAAGCTCACGGAGCGGGTGCGCCAGCAGGAGGTCAGCACGGCCAGCGTCATTGCCCTGCCGCACCCCAGTCCGCGCAACAATATCTGGCTGAAGGCAAATCCGTGGTTCGAGCGGGATGTGATCCCGGCCTTGCGCAAACGCGTGGCGGAGGCCCTCGACCATGGTTGAGGGACGGCGCGGTTGCGCCCCCGCCCGAACTTTTCTAAGGAATGTCGCAAGACAGGGAAACATGAGGGATACACCAGAATGACATATGCTCCGCTTGCCGACCGCCTTTGGACGCAGGACTCCGCTTCCAGCCTGCTGCGCTCCGGCGCGCTTGCCGTTCTCGGCAGCCTGCTTGTCGCCGCTGCGGCCCAGGTCAATGTGCCCATGCAACCGGTTCCGATGACCTTGCAGACGCTGGCGGTACTTGCTGTCGGTGCCGCTTTCGGCTGG
Source organism: uncultured Alphaproteobacteria bacterium (assembly GCA_937868035.1). GTDB lineage: Bacteria > Pseudomonadota > Alphaproteobacteria > Rhizobiales > Aestuariivirgaceae > Aestuariivirga. The sequence continues at coordinate 1,249 of CALMLK010000312.1, read as the reverse complement.
CGGCTTGGTGTTGTGACGCTGGTGCTTTACGCGCTGGAAGCCGCTGCCGGCCTGCCGGTGCTGGCCGAAATGAAATCCGGCCTGCCGTTCCTCCTCGGACCGACGGGCGGCTATGTGCTGGGCTTCATTGTCGCGGCTGGCGTCGTGGGCGCCCTTGCCGAACGTGGCTTTGACCGCAGCATGGTGAAGATGCTGGCGGCCATGCTGATCGGTGCTGCCGTTCTTTATGTGCCGGGCCTCGTCTGGCTCTCCGGCTTCGTTGGCGGCTTCGACAAGGCTGTCGCCGTCGGCCTTCTGCCGTTCATCGCGGGAGACATCGTGAAGGCCATCATCGCGGCCATCGCTTTCCCCGCCGTCTGGAAGTTGCTGGGCGACGCCCGCTGAACCTCCGGCCATTGCAAATTGAAAGTCCGCTTCAGCCGTGAAGCGGACTTTTTCATTTTGGCACCATCCCGTAGTTGCTGAAGACCAGCGTGAGCTCGTCATCGTCGGCGATGGATTGCGGCGTGACGAGTCTTTGTTCCAGCAGGATGGCGTAGCAGGCGTCAAAATTCGCCGCCTTGCCATTGGCGCAATCGGGATGGCGCTGCCAGCGCTGCTGAATCACGCGGCGCACGGCGGCGTTGTTGATGGCCAGCGACTTGACCTTCTGGAACGCCCCCAGTTGCCGGTTGATGCCATCCTGGAAAGCGTCATTCACCAGTTCGCTGCAATAAAGCTGGTCGCTGCTGCTCCGAAAGAAAAGGTCGTAAGGCTTGCCGAGGTGGGTGCGCGCTGCCGCCGTGACGCGCTTTGCATCCTCCGGCGTCAGGTCCTTCAGACGCCGCACTTCGAGACGTCCGCCAAAGCCCTTGGCAATCCAATCCCGCAACGGCGTCTCGCGCGTGGTTGCGGCGGCCTCAATCACCACGGCCCCGCCCGCTGCCTCCGTGTCGAGAATGCCCATGTGGCTGAGCGGACTTTCGCTGGCGAGAATGATGGCGAAGGATTGGCTGCTGCGTGAGGTCTGGAACAGAATATCGCCCGTCTTCAGGGGCGGAAGCGAATCCGCCGAAGCGGCCGTCACCTGAAGCCAGATCAGGGAGACAATCACCACTCCGGAAAGGAGGAGGAGAAGGCTGAAGGCAATCCTGAAAAGGCGTTTGCGCATAGCCCCATCAACCACAGAAATGTAGCGGGAATATGATAAAATACCAATGTTAGGAATTTTTGGAAGAATGGTCGGAGTGAGAGGATTCGAACCTCCGAC
>CALMLK010000311.1 GCA_937868035.1 uncultured Alphaproteobacteria bacterium | reverse complement strand
TCGGTGACGGTATCGTCCACGGTGAAGCCGCCTGCGCCTGCCCGCAAGGCGCCGCGCCGGGCAGCAGGCAGTCCCAAGCATTCCCGCAAGGTCTTCGACGGCAAGTCGGGCAAGCTGTTGCCGACGCCCGTGTACTGGCGCTTCGATCTCGCCCCCGGCGCCACGCTGAAGGGCCCTGCCATCATCGCCGAGCACGAAACCTCGACCATCGTCACATCGGGCTTCTCCGCCCGCATCGACTCGGCGGGCTACATCCATCTGGAGCGCACGAAATGAGCAAGCAGGCATCCCGGCGCGTTGCGCGCAAATCGACTCCTGCCAGCGCGCGCAGTGCGCTCGAGGCCATTCGCACACAGGTGATGTGGAACCGCCTGATTGCCGTTGTCGAAGAGCAGGCACAGTCGCTGCTGCGCACCGCCTTCGGCACCATCACCCGCGAGGCGGGCGACCTCTCCGCCGGCGTCTATGACGTCAACGGCCACATGATCGCGCAGGCGATGACCGGAACGCCGGGCCATGTGAACACCATGGCGACGGCGGTGGCGCACTTCTTCAAGAAGTATCCGCCCGCCACCATGAAGCCCGGCGACGTCTTCGTCACCAACGATCCCTGGCTCGGCACCGGGCACCTGTTCGACTACGTGATGATGACGCCCGTGTTCCTCAAGGGCAAGCTCGTGGCCTTCTTCGCCTCCACCTGCCACGTGATCGACGTGGGCGGCGTGGGCATGACGGCCAAGGGCAACTCCTCCTTCGAGGAGGGCACGCTGGTGCCGCACCTGCCCATCCGCAAGCAGGGCGTGATCAACGACGAACTGATGGATGTGATCCTCGCCAACTCGCGGAGCCCCGTGGAGGTGAAGGGCGATATCCTCTCGCTCATCTCCGCCAACGATACGGGCGCCCGCCGCCTCGTTTCCATGATGGAGGAATTCGGCCTCACCTCCATCGACACGCTGGCCAAGCACATTCTCACCCAATCCGAGAAGGGCGCGCGCGAGGCGATCAAGGCGCTGCCCGAGGGCGAATGGTCCTACGCGATGCCGCTCGACGGTTACGAGCGCCCGCTCACCCTCAAGTGCAAGCTGACGATCCGCAACGGCAAGATCACCATCGACTACACCGGCTCCTCGCCTGCCTCGCTCTTCGGCATCAACAGCCCCCGCACCTACACGCTCGCCTACTCCGTCTTCGGCCTCAAGGCCGTGATTGCGCCGCATGTGCCCAACAACATCGGCTCGCTCTCGGTCTTCGACATGATCACCGAACCCGGCACGGTGATCGATCCCGTCCGCCCCTCGCCCGTGACGGCGCGCCACGTGATCGGCCAGATGCTGGCGGATTGCGTGTTCGGCTGCCTCGCGCAAGCCCTGCCCGGCAAGGTGCCCGCCGAAAGCGCCGGCCCGCTATGGATGCTCTCATTGTATTCCGCCCACGGACGCGTTGCCGCGGAGGTAACGCGCGAGGCCACACCTTTCAGTGTGATTTCGATCGGCCTCGGCGGCATGGGCGCGCGCCCCGGCAAGGACGGCATCTCGACAATGGCCTTCCCGAGCGGCGTGGGCGCAATCCCCGTTGAGATCACCGAGGGCCAGTGCCCGCTGTGGTTCCGCGAGAAGCAATACCTCGCAGGCTCCGGCGGCGAGGGCGAGTATCGCGGCGGCCTCGGCCAGCGCATCGTCATCGAGAACCGCGAGCCGGTGCCCTTCGTCATTTCCGCCGGCACCTTCGACCGCATCAACAGCCCCGCCCAGGGGCGCGACGGCGGCAAGCCCGGGCGCAACGGCGTGGCCAGGTTCGGCTCCGGCGCAAAGCTGCCCGACAAGGGCCTGCACATCGTTCCCGCAGGCGACGCATTGGTGGTGGAACTGCCAGGTGGCGGCGGCTTCGGCGACACCACCCGCCGCGACCCCGCCCGCACCGCCGCCGACAAGCGCGCCGGACTGGTCTGAGGTCGCAAGCGCGCACACCCTTCACCTCTCCCGCCAGCGGGAGAGGACGCCGCAGAGCGGCAGGTGAGAGACGTGTCACGGCGGCATGGGCAGCGGAGGAAAATGAGGAGGGTATGTTTCCCTCCCGGCATCACGCCTGCATGCAGTGGGAGTGGGTAAGGGTGTTCGGCGCAATGCCGGACCGGACCCGCCTTCGCAGGGCCGGACATCAGGAAACGCAGCGGTTTTGGCCCGCGTGACAGACTCTCGCCAGTCCACATCCCGGGGGCACTTACGGACTGGGCCCGGCCCCTTTCCGCGCAACTCCGGAGAGACACGCGTGATGCAGGTGAACTGCGGTAAACCGCGCTTGGACCGTAGTGTCCAAGGGGCCTGCCACCGGCTCCCGGGAGGCAGTGTGGTGTTCTCACATCCACCCCGCAGGCGCTGCGCACGCTTCCGGCAATTGCGAGACACTGTCGACATTGTCCCTCCTCAGCCCGGAAACGTCGGAGAGGCATATAGTCCTAGTTTGGGATATTGTCAAGCGCTCTTCAAATGGCTTGTTTCATTATATCCATTCTGATATAGAGCGCATCAAATGAAACGGCTTGCATTTCTGGGGCGGTCCCACGCCGACCTTGCGGATTTCCCGGAAGGACCGCGCCGCAAGGCGGGATATCAGCTCAGTCGCGTGCAGGCTGGACTGGAACCCGACGATTGGAAGCCGATGCCCAGCATTGGCACAAGCGCGCGGGAAATACGTGTGCGAGACAGCGCGGGAGCGTTTCGCGTTATCTATGTTGCAACATTCGCTGATGCCGTTTTCGTGCTTCACGCGTTTCAGAAGAAGTCCCAGCGCACCGCTGCGCTGGACATTGAGTTGGCCAGGACACGCTTTCGGCAACT
>CALMLK010000310.1 GCA_937868035.1 uncultured Alphaproteobacteria bacterium | reverse complement strand
CCAGTGCCAGCGTCACGTTCTGGCGGATGACGGACATGGTCTCGCGCGACAGCGATACGAGCGTCGCCACATCTCCCACGCGATTGTTGAGCACGGCGGCGTCAGCGGCTTCCAGCGCCACGTCGGTGCCGGAGCCCATGGCAATGCCGACGGTGGCTGCCGCAAGCGCGGGCGCATCGTTGATGCCGTCGCCCACCTTGGCGATGCCGCCCAGCGCTGCCCGTTCCCGGATCACGGCGAGCTTGTCTTCCGGCAGCAACTCGGCCTTCACTTCCATGCCGAGCAGGGCGCCGACGGCCTCTGCATTGGCGCGATTGTCACCGGTGAGCATGACAGGGCGAAGGCCGAGCGCCCTGATCCGGCGGATCCCTTCCACCGCATCGTCCCGGGGCTCATCGCGCAGCGCAATCAAACCCAGGGCCGTGCCGTTCACGAGAATTGCGGAAACACTCTTGCCCCCGGTTTCCAGCGCCGCGGCGCGCGCGAGGATGTCCGGCGCCGTGATGCCGATACGGGTAGGCGCGCCGATCAACACCTCCTTGCCCTCCACCGTGGCCGATATGCCCTTGCCGGGAACAGCAACGGAGGGCGCGGTGTCGAACACAATGCCTGTGTCCCGCGCCCGCGCCACGATCGCCACCGCAAGCGGGTGCGATGAGGCGGATTCCACCGTGGCGGCGAGGCGCAGGATGTCCGTCTCGCTGTCCCCGGCGAGGGTCACGACGTCCGTCACCACCGGTGTGCCGCGCGTCAGCGTGCCGGTCTTGTCGAAGGCAATCTGCTGGACCTTGCCGATGGCCTCCAACACGCCACCACCTTTCACCAGCAAGCCCCGCCGCGCCCCAGCCGCAAGGGAGGACGCAATCGAGGCTGGCGTGGAGATCACCAGCGCGCAAGGGCAGCCGATGAGAAGGAGCGTAAGGCCGCGGTAGATCCACGTCGGCCAGGCTTCGCCCCATCCGAGCGGCGGCAGCACCGCCACGGCGAGCGCCAGGATGCAGATGAGTGGCATGTACCACTTGGCAAATTGGTCGATGAAGCGCTGCGATGGCGCCTTGGCATCGGCGGCTTCCTCGACAAGACGCGCAACCCGCGCGATGAGCGTGTCCTGCGCCGGCTTGTCCACCCGGACGCGCAAGACGGCCTCGGCATTGATCGAGCCAGCGAAGACAGCTTCACCCGGTCCGCGGGTGAGGGGCAGCGATTCACCGGTCAACGCCGATTGATCGACGGAAGACGTGCCCGACACAATCGTGCCATCCGCCGCAACCCGGTCTCCGGGCCGCACGACAATGATGCTGCCAATGGCAATATCAGCGATCGGCTGTTCCGTGACGCCTTGCGCCGTTTCCACCATCGCCGTGCCCGGTGCCAGTGTTGCCAGCGCCTTGATGCCGGAGCGGGCCCTGCCTGCGGCCACGCCCTCCAGCAATTCACCCACAGCGAACAGGGCCACGACGATCGCTGCTTCCTCCACCGCTCCAAGCCACAGGGCGCCTGCCACGGCGATGGTCATCAGCATCTCGATGGTAAAGACGGAGCCATGGCGGAGCGCGGTGAGAGCGCGGAGTGCCACCGGCGCCGTGCCGACGGCACACGCCAGCAGGAAGAGCGCCATGCCTGCGCGCGGCGCGGCGGTGTTCGCCGCATAGGCCAAGCCGATCAACGCCCCCGTTGCGAGAACGAGGAGACCCCGCCGCGACTTCCACCACGCCCCTTCAATGGCCTCGCCGTGACCGGAATGCCCAGGATCATCATCGCCATGATCAGCAGCACCATGGTCGTGACCATCGTCATGGCGGTGATGAGGCGATGGCGCGGGTTGCGCTGCACCGGGCTTCGCGTCGAAGACGTCATAGCCCAGCGAACGCACAGCAGCCTTCACCGTCTGCTTCGCCTCCTGTGATTGCAGTTGCACGCTGAGCGTTTCAGATTGCAGGCCCACACGCACATCGGAAGCGCCGGGAATGCGGCGCACCGCCGTCTCGATCTTGCTCACGCAGGACGCGCAATCCATGCCCTTCACGAAAAAGCGCGTCGTCACGGGTGCCTCTGCCATTCCAGGTCCTCATCCAGAGTTTGCCATGTGGGGACACTCTAGCAAATCCGCACCCCGTCCATGAACATTTTCAGGAGGGGCGGGCGCTGCAAGCCCAAGGTGGAAGGCGGCGGCCATGAGGCGGCACGGCGAATCAGCTATCCTCGCCCCATGACCCAGCACAATGAACCGCAGATCATTTGTCCCAATTGCAAGTCCGAGGTGAAGCTCACGGAGTCGCTGGCAGCGCCGCTGCTGGCCGCCACGCGGGCTGATTATGAAAAACGCATGCAGGCGCAGGCCGACATTCTGGCGCGGGACAAGGCCGAGTTGCAGCAGCAGCAATCGAAGCTCGCCCATGCCCAGGCCCATGTGGAGGAGCAGGTGGCCGCGCGGCTGGAGGAGCAGAGGGCGGCACTGGTGGCGATGGAACAGAAGCGCATCCGCTCCACACTCGACTTCGAGATGAAGCAGCAGGCCGAAACGATGGCGGAACTGAAAGGTCTTCTGCAACAGCGCGAGCAGAAGCTCGCCGAAGCGCAGAAACAGCAGGCCGCATTCATGGCGAAGGAGCGCGCCCTGGAAGATCAGAAGCGCGAACTGGAACTCACGGTGGCACGGCGCGTGGAGGCCGACAGTGCGGCGATCCGCGCCAAGGCCCAGGCCGAAGCCGTGCAGGCCATGCGCCTCAAGGTTTCCGAGAAGGAGGAAACAATCGCCGGCATGCAGCGCCAGATCGAAGACCTCAAGCGCCGCGCCGAGCAGGGTTCGCAACAGTTGCAGGGCGAAGTGCTCGAACTCGATTTCGAGCAGCAACTGCAGCACCGCTTCCCCATGGACCGCGTGGCCCCGGTGCCCAAGGGCGAGATCGGCGCTGACCTGGTGCAGGAGGTGACGACGCAAAGTGGGCAGGTTGCCGGCGTCATCATCTGGGAACTGAAGCGCGCCCGGAACTGGAGCGATGGTTGGCTGCCCAAGCTGCGCGATGACCAGCGCAACCTGCCGGCCGACATGGCCGTGCTGGTGTCGGCGGCCTTGCCCAAGGGCGTCGAACGCCTGGATGTGGTGGAGACGGTGCATGTCGTCCATCCCCGCGAGGCGCTGGCGCTGGCCACCGTGCTGCGCGCCCACCTGCTCGACATCGCCCGCGTGCGCCAGCAGCAGGCCGGTCAATCCGGCAAGATGGAGCAGATGTACGACTACCTCACCGGGCCGCACTTCAAACACCGTGTCGATGCCATCATCGAAAATTTCCGCGCTCAGCAGAAGGACCTGGAAAAGGAAAAGACCTTCATGCTGCGGCAATGGGCCAAGCGCGAAAAGCACATCTTCAACGTGCTGGAGGCAACATCGGGCATGTATGGCGACATGCAGGGGATTGCCGGAAGCGGCATGGCCGCCATCGCGGCGCTCGATCACCTTGATGACGAGGAAGACGCGCTCTGAGGTTACTGCGCCGCTGTGGCCTGCACGTCCCGCAGCCAGGTGAGATTGGGTTTTCGAACGGCGGCGGGGCTGACATCGGCGATGAAGTCGCGCACGAAGGGCGTCGCCGGGCGTGAGAGAATATCGGCCGGCGTTCCCACCTGTTCGATAACCCCCCCGTTGAGGATGGCGATGCGGTCGGCAAGTTCGAAGGCCTCGTCCTGGTCGTGGGTGACGAACAGGGTGGTGTGGCCGGTCTTCTCATGCAGGCTCCGCAACCAGCGGCGCAGATCCTTTCGTACCTTGGCATCGAGCGCGCCGAAGGGTTCGTCCAGCAGGAGCACGCGCGGGTCGATGGCAAGCGCACGGGCCAGTGCCACCCGCTGCCGCTGGCCGCCGGAGAGTTGCGCCGGGTAGCGCGACTCGAGTCCCGCCAGCTGCACCAGCGACAACAGTTCAAACACGCGCGCACGAATTTGCGCGTCCCCCGGTCGTGACCCGCGTGGCCGGGCGCGGAGGCCGAAGGCGATGTTGTCCATCACGCTCATGTGCCGGAACAGCGCGTAGTGCTGAAAGACAAAGCCGATGCGCCGCTCGCGCAGCGACAGTTCCGAAGCATTGACATCGCCGAAGAAGACGTCGCCCGCGTCGAGACATTCGAGTCCCGCCACAGCCCGGAGCAGCGTCGTCTTGCCGGAACCAGAGGGACCGAGCAGCGCCACCAGTTCTCCCGGAGCGACCTCCAGCGAAACGCCCTTCAGGGCGGGATAGGTGCTGAAGCTCTTGGCAGCAGCGCGGATGGAAACAGATACGGTCATGGCAATCTCCTAGCTGCGCCCTGCCGCAAGTTCGCCGGCATAACGCCATTCCAGCAGCGACTTGAGCAGGAGGGTGATGAGGGCAAGGCCGGCGAGCAGTGTGGCGACGGCGAAGGCACCGGTGAAATCGTACTCGTTGTAGAGAATCTCGACGTGCAGCGGCATCGTGTTGGTGAGGCCTCGAATATGTCCGGACACCACCGAGACGGCGCCGAATTCGCCCATGGTGCGGGCGTTGCACAGGAGCACACCATAGAGCAGCGCCCACTTCACGTTGGGCAGTGTCACCCGCGTGAAGGTGTGCCAGCCGGAAGCACCAAGCGACAGCGCCGCTTCCTCCTCCGACGTGCCTTGCGACTGCATGAGCGGAATGAGTTCGCGCGCAACGAAGGGGAATGTGACGAACACGGAGGCGAGCACGATGCCGGGCACGGCAAAGATCACCTGCACATTCCAGTCCTTGAGCAAGGGGCCAAACCACCCTTGCGCACCAAACAGCAACACATAGATGAGGCCCGCAATCACCGGCGACACGGAAAAGGGCAAGTCGATCAGCGAAAGAAGCAGATTCTTTCCGGCAAAGTTGAACTTGCTGATGGCCCAGCTGGCGCACAGGCCGAAGACAACGTTGAACGGCACCGTGAAGGCGGCCACCAGCAAGGTGAGGCGGATGGCGGCCAGCGTGTCAGGTTGCAGGAAGGCGTCCGCAAAGATGCGCCAGCCTTTGCTGAAGGCTTCAATGAAGACGATCGCCAGCGGAAACAGCAGCACCGCCGCGAGAAACAGGGTTGCAACGAGGATCAGCACGCCCCGCACCAGCGATGTCTCGCCGATGCCGAGGCGGGATTGGGGAAGTGCCTGCACATCATCAACCATGACCGTGCCTCCGTTGCTGCCACGATTGCAGCGTGTTGATGACGAGGAGGAGTCCGAACGAGAGGGCCAGCATGAGTGTCGCCACCACGGTGGCGCCGGCATAGTCGAACTCCTCCAGCTTGATGACGATGAGGAGAGGCGCGATTTCCGAGACCATCGGAATGTTTCCGGCAATGAAGATGACCGACCCGTATTCGCCGACGGCCCGCGCGAAGGCGAGCGCAACGCCCGTCAACAGGGCGGGGAAGACATGGGGCAGGATGACCTGGAAAACGATGCGCAGGCGCGACGCACCGAGCAGCGTTGCGGCCTCTTCGTCGTCACGCTCCACATCTTCGAGAACAGGCTGCACCGTGCGCACCACGCA
>CALMLK010000309.1 GCA_937868035.1 uncultured Alphaproteobacteria bacterium | reverse complement strand
TGAACTTGCCCGGCTCGCCCGGGAAGGGCAATCCCAGCCCGCGCCCACGCAAGTGGCCCGCTGGCGTTTTCTTCCAATGGATCGAAGACATACAGCTCTCCTTGAGTTGCGGCGGCCAACCCGGTTTAACAGGTCCATGGTTGCTGAATCGGTTGCGCATTTCAAGGAAGCTCTCATTGTTCTCGGCACAGCGGGTGTTGCCATTCCGCTGCTGAAACGCATCGGCATAAACAATATCCTGGGCTTCATGCTGGTGGGCGTGCTGCTGGGGCCGCAGGTGCTCGGACAACTTGCGGTCTATTGGCCGTGGCTTTCCACATTGGCGATCGCCAACGGCACATCCATTGCCGCACTGGCGGAACTGGGCGTTGTGTTCCTGCTCTTCCTGATCGGGCTTGAGTTGTCTCCGGAACGCCTCCTCACCATGAAACGGCTGGTCTTCGGGCTGGGCGGCTTGCAGGTGCTGGCCTCAGTGTTGCTGTTGACCGGTGCGGCCCTGCTGCTCGGCTTCACGCAACAGCAGGCACTGGTGATCGGCATGGCGGTGTCACTGTCATCGACGGCGATCGTCGTGCAGATGTTCTCCAGCGAAAAGCGCCTGGGCTCCCAGGCCGGACGCACAAGTTTCGCTGTCCTGCTGTTCCAGGACCTCGCCATCATTCCCATGCTGATCCTCGTCGGCATTATGTCACAGCCGGCGGGTGGCAGCCTTGTCACCAGCATCGGCCTCGCCTTCGTACAGACTGCCGCGGCCGTTGCCTTGATCGTTGCGGTCGGGCGCTATGCCCTGCGGCCCATCCTCAAACTGGTGACGATGAGCGAGAGTCCCGAATTGTTCATGGCGGCAGTGCTCTTCATCGCCATCGGTACGGGCGCCATCGCCACAGCGGCGGGACTTTCGATGTCACTCGGCGCCTTCATCGCCGGCCTCATGCTCGCGGAAACGGAATACCGCCGTGCCGTGGAAGCCATCATCGAACCCTTCAAGGGGCTGCTGCTCGGCCTCTTCTTCCTGCTCGTGGGCCTGAGCCTCGACATGCATGGCATCCTTGCGGATCCTTGGCGCATCCTGGGTGTGGCGGCCGCATTGGTGCTCATCAAGGCCGCGCTGATCTTCGGGCTTGCACGCGCCTTTCGCGTGGCGCGGCATGCGGCAGTAGAGACGGCATTCCTTCTCGGACCGTGCGGCGAATTCGCCTTCGTGATCATCGGCTCCGCCACAGCCCTCGGATTGGTGACGGGCGCCGACATGAGCAGCGCGCTTCTGGTCGTGTCGATCACCATGTTCACCCTGCCGCTGATCGGACGTGCCACAAGGCCCGTGGTGAATTCCCTGCGCAAGAATGCCACGGCTACCACACTGCCGCCGCCCGCAGTGCCGGAGGGCGAAGAACCGAAGGTCATCATCGCGGGCTTCGGCCGCGTCGGTTCGCTCATCGCCTCAATGCTGGAGGAACATGGCCTCAGCTATCTCGCCATCGACCAGGATGTGCAGGCTGTCAGCCAGCATCACAAGGATGGCAGGAACGTCTTCTACGGAAATGCCGCCGACCCCGTGTTTCTCGCCAAGTGCGGACTGGAAACAGCCCAGTCGCTGGCCGTCACCATGGACAACCCGGCCAAGGCGGAGGAAATTGTTCGCATCGCCCGAAAGGAAAATCCGAAACTCAAGATCATCGCGCGTGCGAGAGACGAGCGTCATGCCATGAAGCTTTATCTCGCAGGCGTCACCGAAGCGGTTCCGGAAACGATCGAATCGAGCCTGCAACTCGGAGAAGCGCTGCTGGTGGAAACGGGGGTGCCCATGGGACTGGCAATTGCCGCCGTGCACGAGCGCCGCGACGGTTTCCGCAAGCTGCTCGGACGTCCCAACCGCCGCGAGGCCGTGAGCGAGGCGCGGCGCAAACTGCGCAATCGGCTGCCGCGCAATCCGTCGCGCTAAATCTCAGAACTGTTTTTCCGGAACGCGCACGCGAAGCCCGTCGAGAGCATCCGTCACCTTGATCTGGCAAGAGAGACGCGAGTTGTCGCGCACCTCGAAAGCGAAATCGAGCATGTCGGCTTCCATCGCATTTCGTGCGCCAGTCTTTTCCACCCACTCCGGCTCGACGTAGACGTGGCAGGTGGCGCAGGCGCAGGCACCACCGCAGTCCGCATCGATGCCGGGCACCTGGTTCTTGATCGCGGTTTCCATCACCGTCATGCCGGGGACGCCGGTGGTTTCGATTTCGGTGCCGTTGTGCTGGATGAAAGTGATCTTCGCCATGACCCTGCCGGTGCAATGAAATTTTGCGGTCTCTTAGGAGAACTGCTTGCGGCTGGCAACCGCGCTGACGGGGACGAGCCCTGCGCAGGGCGCACCAGTGTCAATCGCAGAAAGGCCGGACGGCTTCGCCAAAGGCCTTGGCTTCCGCCTCGAAGGCCATCAGGATTTCATCGCGCAACGCGGGGTCCTGCGGTGAGCCCGCCAGTTCCCATTCCGACGCCATCTGCGCCATGCGCGAGGCACCGACGGAGGCCGCCGCGCCCTTGAGTGTATGGGTGAGGAAACGCCAGGCCGTCGTCGTCATTGGCCGCGACAGCGCATTGCGCGCGTCTTTCACTTGCCCGAGGAAAAGCTGGATGATCTCTCGCTGCAGATCCGGATCACCGAAGGTCTGGCGGGAAAAATGTCCCTCATCGAACGTGAGCCGCTGGACCAGTTCTGGTTGTGTGACGGACAGCTTGTAATTGACGGCGGACAACGTGGATTCCCCTCGGCATGGAAACCCGAATTTGCCGTAAAGACAATGAAATAGAGTGAAATTCTATGGTTGAGGGGAAGTTTCCCGAATCGAATCAATTCGCTCCACATTTTTAACCAAACTTTCATTTACCCCCAGATGCCGGCCTGCAAAGGGTTCAAGCCCCGGACTCATTAGGTTAATATGGTGGCAATGCCCGGATCAGGCGGTGGCCCCGCAACGCATCGGTATCGCGTTGTGGTTGTCTGATGGGTGGGGACAATAGTCGCGGCAAGTCTGTGACGTAACGAGTGCGGGTGAGAGCATGGCGAAGAATTCTTCTGACAAGGGACGCAGGGAACGGTTTGCTGCCTTGCAGGCCGAAACGGAACGCCCCGCCACGGCGGCCGAACCGCAGATTCGCAGCCGGCCCGCCAACGAGAATGACCCTGCCACGGCCATGATGCTGGCACGGCTGCGCCGGCAGCCCAGCTACAACGTCTATGTTCCGGCGATTGTGATTTCGATCGTCTGGGGCTTCCTCTTCCTGATCGCCAACCGGACAATGGTTGTCGATTTCATCAACGGCCGCATTGCCGCGGACACCAATGTGCTCGCCATGGTGCTGCTGCTGTTCGGGCCGATGGCCGTTGTCTTCACCCTTTCCTATTACCTCTGGCACGCCCAGCGCATGCGTCAGGTTTCTGAAATTCTGGTGCAGTCGTCGGTGCGCCTGCTCCGGCCGCAGGATGTCGCGGCCGAGGGCCTCACCTCGATTGCGCAGAACGTGCGTCATGAGGTCGACCTTCTCGTCGGTGGCGTGGAACACGCCTACCAGCGCGCAGCCGCGCTTGAGGAAATCGTTCACAAGGAAATCTCCGCCGTCGAACGCGCCTTCGGAGCCAATGAAGACCGCATCCGCAGCCTGGTCAACGGCCTCGAAAGCCAGCGTGCAGCGCTGCAGCAGACGAGCCAGCTTGTGGGTGGCGAAGCAGCACCCTTGCTGCAGCGCCTCGAAAGCAACACCAACAATCTGAGCCAGGTCATCAACGTGGCCCTGTCCACCTTCTCGCGCCTTGAGGATGGCCTGAAGGGCTCGACCGTTGAACTTGCCCGCACCATTGAAGACGTCTCCACCCGCGCTGCCATGGCCGGACAGGAGATCGGCGGCCACTCCTCCCAGTTCGAGCGCATGTCCACCATGCTGCTCAATGACTTCCGCGGCTTCTCCACGCAGCTTCAGGACTACGTGCAGATCCTGAATGCCGCCGCCAACACGCTCGGCACCGAGTCCCGCAAGTTTGGCGGCGAGGTCAAGGGCATGGAGGCCAACCTCATCCAGCTGATGCGCCAGAGCGCCGACCAGATCGCCATGGCCAACAACGATGTGGGCGCCACCATTGAACGCCTGAGCGGCGCCAGCGCCAGCCAGATCAAGCTGGCCGCAGGCGAACTGCAGCAGACCGTCGGCACCATCAGCGACAACATCGGTTATCACCTGAAAGCCACGACGAGCGAGATCGCAAGCCTGATCGAGCGCGCCGGCATCGATACCTCGCAGAAGATCGAGGACAGCCGTGCCCAGGTGACCCAGGGCTTGCAGAACGTTTCCGCAGATTTCATCAACCGTGTCGCCCAGTCGCGCACCGACCTCACCACTTTCGTCGACCAGGCGGCCTCGCAGATCACGGGCAATTTCGACAACGCCACGAACCGTCTTGCTGACCGCATCAATGTTGCGGGCACGCAAATTCTTGCGGGCCTCGACCAGTCCGGCAACCAGTTCCTGTCGCAACTCGACTCGTCGGGCGCCACCTATGCGACGCGGATCGAGCAGGCATCCTCGGCCCTCAGCTCCCACATCGCCGACCAGGCCAACGCCATCTCGGACACGATGCGCAACGCCACGGATTCACTTACCAACACCTTCGATGCGACGTTCGGCAGTGCGATTTCGAAGTTCGACACCTCCGCGGCCCAGATCGGAAAGCGTATCGACGACCACGCCAATTCCTTCGTGGCAACGATGCGCGATGCTTCGGCCGAACTCACGGGCACTTTCGACTCGACTTATGGGGGAGCCATCGACCGCTTCGACAAGACCGTCTCCCATCTCACCGGCACGGTGGACAACCATGCGCAGAGCCTGCTGCAGGCCATGCGTGAAGCCACGGGCGAACTCACCGGCGGCTTCAATTCCAGCTATGCCGATGCCATCGGCAAACTGGACAGCACCGTTGCCGCACTCACCGGCAATGTTGACCAGCGCACCAACACCTTGATCGAAACTCTGCGCGGATCGACAGAGCAGCTGACCGAGAATTTCACCGGCCAGTACGCGAATGCCATCGGCAAACTGGACACTACCGTTGCCGCACTCAGCGGCAATGTTGACCAGCGCACCAATACCCTGATCGAAACCCTGCGCGGATCGGCCGAACAGCTGACGGAGAGTTTCACCGGACAGTATGCCGACGCCATTTCCAAGCTCGACAAGACGGTGTCCGGTATCAACACCACCATCGACAGCCACACCGGCACCTTCGTGACCGCACTCCGCGACGCCACGACCGCCGTCACGGGCTCCTTCGAAACAACCTACAACAGCGCCGTTGACCGCCTCGACCGCACGGGCGAGACATTCGGCCAGCAGGTGACGCAGTATTCCAACACGCTCATGGGCGCGATGAAGGATGCGAGCGAGCAGATCAACAATTCCATGGCGGGCACGGTTACCAATACACTCGACCGCATGGATAGCCATGCCGCGGCACTGGGCGCGCACATTGAAAAGCATGCCAGTGCCATCACCGGCACGCTGAAGACATCGACGGAATCGCTGACGACCACGTTCAGCGGCGCGTTCTCGCAGGCCATGGGCACATTCGACAACAGCCTCAGTCTTGCTGTCAGCAAGCTCGAGAATGTCTCGGGCGCGACCTCGCAGAAGATCAGCGAAGTCACGTCGCTCGTGTCGCACCAACTCCAGTCCACGGGCGCCAGCGTCAACGACATCCTCGTCGCGACCAGTGGCACCATCGCCTCGCACCTCAAGGAAACCTCCGAGATCGTCAGCCAACAGATGCAGGACTCAGGTCTCGCCCTCTCGGCCTCGATCGAGAACTCTGGCGGCGTCGTCACCGACCGCCTCATTTCGATCTCCGGCGAATTCATGGACAAGCTGGGCACCGCCCGCGATGGCATGATCCAGGTTCTGGAGAGCTCCGCTGGCAGTCTCACAGACAGGCTCAAGGACACCTCCATGCAGCTCTATGGCCGCCTGGAGCAGACCTCGCTGCACATCAACGACCAGCTCGAATCGGTTGCGCTCCGCATCAACGAGAACATCGATGCCACCGCCGGCGTTGTCACCACGCGCGTGGCAGATGTCACGCAGTCGCTGACCAGCAAGCTCGACGTCTCATCGAGCCAGCTCGGCAATCTGCTGGAGGCCACAGAGGCCCGCCTTGGCGTCCAGTTGGAGCAGGCAACATCCGACCTCACCAACCTGTTCACCAGCAACACCAACCGCATGGCCGACAACCTCACGGAAACGGCCCGCGACCTCGGCGAACGCTTCGACATCGCGTCGGGCCATCTGGAACGCGTCACCAGCGACGTCACCAACCGCCTTACCAGCAGTTCGGATCGCTTTGTCACCTCCATCGACCAGGCATCGAGCGAAATGGAGTCGACATTCGGCAAGGCGCAGAACGCCTTTGCCGAAGGACTGGGCAATACTGCCATGGAGATCAAGGGCCGCTTCGAACAGGAGACCGGCCTGCTCTCCGACCGCATCGACCGCGCCGCGACAGAGTTCACCGCAGCGGCAGATGCATCGACCGGCAAGATCGACGAAGCCCACCGCAAGTTCTCGCATCACATCGAGACGGCCAACACCTATCTGGCTGACCAGCTGGCCTCCGCGGCAGGCGACATCGACCAGCGCCTGGAAAGCATTTCCATGCAGCTCACGGGCAAGCTGGAAGTGACGGGAACACGCATTTCGGAGCGCCTCGACGACGTCACCTCGCTGGTGGACCGCTCGATCGACAAGTTCAACGCCGAAATGGAGCGCATGCTGTCGAACCGCCGCGAGGTGCTCGACAGCCTGATTTCCGAAACATCTCGCCGCGCCGGCGAGGTGGATCAGGTCATGTCCAGCTACATGAACATGATCGAGGAATCGCTCAACGCCGCCGAAAACCGGTCGCGCGACATCAGCCGCGTGGTCAGCGAACAGACCAACGTGGCGATCGCACGCCTGGAAGAAGAGTTGAAGCGCCTCGAAGGATCGTCTTCGGGACAGGTGAACCAGGCTGCCCGCCTGTTGCGCGAGCAGCATGAACGTGCCCTCGCCAGCATGAATGAAATGCTGTCCTCGACCGCCAGCGATTTCCAGCAGACGGCACAGGATATGCGCATCACCGCCCAGCAGGTGGTGAAGGACATCGACTCGGCGCGCAACGAACTGAAGCGTGCCGTTATCGACCTGCCGGAAGAGACGCGTTCCAACGCCGACGCCATGCGCCGCGTGGTTGCCGACCAGATTGCGGCTCTCAACGCCCTCTCAGACGTTGTTCGCCGGCAGAGTGGAACACTCGACTTCTCCACACCGTCGACATCCTACACACCCAGTTATGGAGGAGGCGGCGGGCGAACACCGCCGGGGTCCTCCTCGGGAAAATCTGAGGGCGCCGCGTTCTCCGCTCCTGCCTCCGGAACGCTCAGCGCCCTGAAAAAAGATCCGGAGCGGATCAGTGACCGCAATGAGCCGCGCAACCAGGGGCTTGAAGGCACCATGGCCCAGATCGCGGCCAGCGTCGAAGCCCTGGCGGGTGGAAAGCCGCAGCAGCGCGCGCCAGCCCGCCCGGCGGCACTCCCTGCGCTTGCCGCCGACACCGGCGCCATCGCCAAGGAAATTTCCACGGCGACGCAGAAGCTGCACGGCTCTTCCCGCGAGATCGTGGAAGCTGTCGACGGTGGCCTGCCCCGCGACCTGGAGAAGCGCTACGGCAGCGGCGAGAAGGGCATCTACACCCAGCGCCTGCACGACAGCCGTGGCAAGCGCAACGTGAAGAACCTCACCGCGCGCTATGCTGAGGAACGTCTGCTGCGCAGCCGCATCAACGGATACATCCGCCTCTTCGAAAGGCTGATGGATACGCTGGCGGAACTGCCCGGCGGCAGCGCCACCATTGACGAGGTCCTCGCCTCGCAAAGTGGTGAAGTCTACCTCATGCTGGCGGAAGTTTCCGGCCGCGTGCAAAACCAGTGAGAAGATCATGACGGCCTTCGCTCTGTCGGCGCGCCATGAATCCTGGCCGCTGGAGCAACCCTTCACCATCTCCCGTGGGACAAAGACTCATGCGGATGTGGTGGTGGTGACGCTCGAGAAGGATGGAGTCACAGGTCACGGCGAATGCGTGCCCTATCCGCGCTACGGTGAAACGGTAACACAGGTGCTGGAAGCGCTTTCCCGTTGCGGCGGTGGCAACATCAACTTCGACGGAATCGCGGCGATGGATTTGCCCTATGCGGCCCGCAACGCCCTCGATTGCGCGCTGTGGGATTGGACGAGCAAGGCGCAAAACGCGCCCGCCTGGACCCTCGCTGGAATCGCCGAACCGCAACCGCTGACCACAGCCTTTACCATTAGTCTCGCGGACGCGGATGTGATGGCGCAGGCAGCCGCCGCTGCACGCCGCCCCCTGCTCAAGTTGAAACTGGGGAAACCGGGCGACGATCTCCGCCTCGCTGCCATCCGCGATGCCGTTCCCGATGCACGGTTGATCGTGGACGCCAATGAGGGCTGGTCTGCCGGGGTCCTGCCATCAATGCTGCGTGCCTGCCGCGACGCAAAGGTGGAACTGGTGGAACAACCCCTACCGGCCGGAGCCGATGAGGCCCTGCAGGGCATCTCCCGCGATTGCCTCATCTGTGCTGATGAATCAGCCCATGGACTTGAATCGCTGGACGCAGTGTCCGCGCGTTATGATGCGATCAACATCAAGCTCGACAAGACCGGTGGCCTCACGCCTGCCCTCGCCCTGGCGGAGGCCGCGCAGCAGCGAGGGCTGGTGATCATGGTGGGATGCATGGTCGGCACATCGCTTTCCATGGCGCCTGCAACACTGGTGGGACAGATGGCGAAAGTCGTGGACCTGGATGGCCCTCTGCTTCTGCGGAAGGACCGCGAGCCGGGCATTCACTTTGAGGGAAGCCTCATGTATCCGCCGCCGCGCGCACTCTGGGGCTGACCCGCAGCAGCGGGATCGCTGCAACCAACGCCACGAGCGATATGCCCGCCATCACCAGATAGGTCTTTGACCCGATGGAATGAAACAGCGGGCCGGACGCCCAGATGGATGACGACATGAGGATGCCGCCTGCCAACGCGGTGTTCAGGGCCTGGGCGCGGTTGCGGATGCGCTCAGGGACCATCAGCCGGATCATGTGCATGGTGCCAAGATGCGTCATCGCGAAGGAGGCTGCATGCAGGGCCTGCAGCACCATGATGACGGGCATGGATTCCATGAAGGCGAGAAGGCTCCAGCGCAGGATGCCGCCACTGATGCCGGCAAGGAAGATCGGTCCCGGCCCGAAGCGCTCGACCACCCGGTTGGAAAAGGCAAGCAATGTCACCTCGGCCATCACCGCCACGGTCCACATCAGGCCGATGATCGCGGGGCTGAAACCCAGTTGCTGCCAATGCATCGAACTGAAACTGTACATCATGCCGTGCGAAGCCTGGGCCGTTCCTGCCACGAGCAGGAAAAGCGTGAAGCTCGTGCCAAACAGGAACCGTCCTGCGCCCATCGATGAGGCGGATTTCGGCTTTGGTGATTTCAACACGGCGGGCTCGGGCGGCAGCAGCAGGGCCGCAAGTGTGGCGAGGCCAAAGGCACCCGCCAACAGCCACGCCGTATCGAGCGGATCAAGATGGCTGAGCAGCAATCCCGATCCCAGGCTGCCAGACAGGAAACTGAGGGATGCCCAGAGACGGATCCGTCCGTAGTCGAGCCCCAGGGCCGCACTGGCATCCACGCTGTAGCTTTCCGACAGAGGGAAGACGGGCGCGAAGAAGAAGGACGCGAGGAGTGCCACCGCGGCAATGGCTCCAAAGCCGCTCACCAGTCCCAGAGACAAGTAGGAGAGAAACGACAGCGCCGCACAGCCGATGATCACCTGCCTTCGCAACCGGAAGTGATCTGCGATCCAGGCAAACAGAGGAGCCGAAACCGTCCGGATGGCCATCATGCCGGCGACAACGGTGGCGATGCCGGAAGGATCAATGCCCTTGGCGGACAACCACAGCGGCAGGAACGGCAATTTCACGCCGCTCCCCAGCATCATGAGGGCGTAGGCAATGGAAAAGCGGAGGCTGAAACGGCGGGGCGACATGCGAAACGCGCGTCTAAACCCTATATTCACCACTTTCCACGATTATCACCGCATGTGAGCCCTGCGCCAAGGTGCCGGGCAGTGTGTGGAGTTGCGTAATGTCAGACCAGGACCCGTCGTTGAACTTTGAGGACCTGCTGGCGACCGTCAAGGAGTCGGAACGCGGGCGCTGGTTCATCCGTGAATTCGAAACCCGGTTGCGCAAATCGGACACTGGCAACATCCTCTCCGCCATTCAGAAGCTGGAAGGCGTGATTGCCAGCCAATCACAAACGGGAATCGATGGCGTACTTGTGTCGAGGGCCCGCGCGGCCATTGCCAGCGCGCGGCGCGAAATTGCGGGGCTGGACCGCAGCAAGCAGCAAATTTCGGATGAAGGCCGTTTGTTCGCCAAGCTTGCGGACATGGCGCGATCCGCCTTTTCCGAAACAAGCCCCGATGCCTCTCTGGTGAACGCCGGCGTCAGCCGCGCCCTGCTTCTGGTTGATCAGTTGGATCAGGATTTTGGCCCGTCTTCCCTGCCGGAGACAAAGACAATCTATTTCCCGCCCGAGACCGGTGTTTTCGAAACTCCCGCGCCTGAGCCGCGCAAGACAATTGCCGCGCCGGTGTCCCTGCCCGCGGCCGCGACAAAGGATGTGGAGCGTGGTGCCCGTCTCGTCATTCGCAAGGCAGGCGAGACCACACCAGTTCCCGCCGAAGCCGCGCCGATTGTCGAAGCTGCTCCCGTGATTGCCGAAGCGGCGCCGCTCGCCGTGGCAGAGGTCACACCGCTGGTCGCTCCGGCCAGCAAGACCTCGCGCGTGGTCATCATCCGCCGCAAGCCGGAGGAACTGCTGGACGTTCCGCTTGTGGATGAGGCAGAAACGGGCAATGCGGCCTGAGGGCCCGGGCTTAAGACCTCATTCACCAAGTTGCGCGACTCTGTGCGCCAGCGACACACTTCTCGGGGACAATCGTGCCTTCCAACTGTTTCACGCGCCGCAATATTCTCGCCGGATTGGCCGCAAGCCTTGCGGCACCCGCATGGGCGCAAGGTGAACAGACAGGTTCCATCGCCGCCATGGGTGCAGTGGCCGCCAACCAGGGCAAACTGGCAACACGCACCGCTGTGATCGCGGACCGCAACGAGGCCGCCATGGTCACGCGCGGTTCTGAAGAGGCCATGCAGGGCGCGATCGCCATGTACGAAGAGATCGTGGCGCAGGGCGGATGGACGAAACTCCCCAATGCAAAACTGGACAGGGGCGCGAAGTCGAAGGCCGTCGTAAAACTCCGCGAGCGCCTCGTGCGGGAAGGTTATCTCGATCTGGATAATCTCGGCGTCGCGACGCCCGATGCGTTTGATGACGACCTGGCGCGCGCGCTGAAATCATTCCAATACAACCACGGCATCTACACCTCCGGAAAAGTGGACAGCCGCACCTATGCGGCCTTGAACATGCCGGCGGAACACCGCCTCTTTCAGCTGCAGGACAATCTCCCCCGCGTTCGCGCCTACGGCGAAGGGCTGGGCAGCCGCAACATCCTCGTCAATATTCCCTCGGTCCAATTGGAAACGGTGGAAGATGGCATCGTCTTCGCCCGGCACAATGTCGTGTGCGGAAAGCTGGAACGGCCGACACCGACACTGGCCAGCAAGGTCAGTGACGTGACCTTCAATCCCTATTGGAATGCCCCCGCCTCCATTGTGGCGCGCGACATTCTTCCCAAGTTTCTTGAGGATCCCGGCTACCTCGACCAGATGCGCATCCGCGTGTTTGATGGCGTTGGCGGTCCCGAGATTGATCCCCGCACCGTGGATTGGTATTCAGCCGCACCTGACCGCTACCATTTCCGCCAGGAACCCGGCGAGCACAATTCCCTTGCCACGGTGAAGGTCAACTTTGCCAACAAGTTCATGGTCTACATGCACGACACGCCGCATCGCGAATTGTTCGCCATCAATGCGCGCTATGAAAGCTCCGGCTGTGTGCGCGTCGACCAGGTGCGCATGTTCGTGGACTGGATTCTCGCCGGCCAGGATGGCTTCGACGAGGCCCAGTTCGAGATGATCACGGCCAGTGAAGAAACCTTCCCCATGCCGGTGAGAAGCATTGTTGACGTGCGCTTCATGTACCTCACGGCGTGGGCCACCGAGGATGGCCGCGTGAACTTCCGTCCCGACGTCTACAAGCTGGATGGCAAGGAGTTCGTCTTTGGGCAGCCCGAGCCCGTCGCGGAAATGTAATTGCTTGAATGACGGTTTGGCCCGCATTATCTGCGGACCATGGATTACGCCACCGACTTCCACTTTGTCTTCCGCAAGGGCACGAGCGTCGGTCGTCCCCTGCTCCTGCTTCACGGAACGGGAGGCAATGAACATGGCCTTCTGGGGCTTGCCGAAGCGGTGGCTCCCGGCCGCACCGTCTTGTCGCCCCGTGGCAAGGTTCTGGAAAACGGCATGCCGCGCTTCTTCCGCCGCTTTGCCGAGGGGCGCTTCGATGAGGACGACATTCGTCTCCGATGCAGTGACCTGGCGGCCTTCACAAAGGGTGCCGCCGCTCATTATGGTATTGCGGCACCCATGGCCCTTGGATTTTCCAACGGTGCCAACATCGCAGCGGCACTGCTGGTGCTGCATCCCGATGATCTGGGCGGAGCCGTGCTCCTGCGCGCCATGGCGCCGTTTGCAGCAATGCCTGCATTTTCTCTGCCGCAAACACCCGTCTTGCTGCTGTCTGGTCAACAGGACCCGATGATTCCGCTCACCGGTGCCAATCGTTTGGCGGGCGATCTGCGCAAGGCCGGTGCAGAACTGACCCACGAAATTTTGCCTGCGGGACATGGTCTGACGCAGGACGATCTTACGCTCACCGCCCGCTTCCTTGCGGCACAGGAGTAACACCGATGCAACTCAACGGATTCCACCATCTCACTGCCATCACGGCTGATGCGCCGCGCAATCACGCCTTCTATACGCAGGTGCTCGGACTCCGCCTTGTGAAGAAGTCGGTGAACCAGGACGACGTGAGCGCCGTGGACGAGGTGCGCCTTACCTATCCGCGCCGCTACACGGCCGAGGGCGAGCAGCTGCGCTTCACGGTGCCGGCCGGCAGCACGGCGACGGTCGACGGTTTCAGCACCCAGGCCATCACCGCCATCGACATCAC